>JAQTVA010000003.1 GCA_028707055.1 Candidatus Bipolaricaulis sp.
CTCGCACGAACAGCTCGAGGTGCTTGTCGACGAGCGATTCAAAGGCGAGGCGCGTGCCGTCCGGCGACAGCGCCGGCTCCCAGTTCGTGAGTGCCGGCTCTCGGCTCCCGAAGTAGGAGCACCCCCCCACGGCGACGAGCGCCGCCAGACCCAGGACTACGATCCCGACTCCCCTCCGCATGGTTCCCGGTCCTCCTATCGCTCCCACCGCACGGCCTCGTTCGCCGGTTCGACGAACAACATGCGGCCGGCCTCGGTCTGCAGCGTGCTCTTCACCGTCGCTTTGATCGTGCGCCCGATGTGACGGCGCCCGTTCTCCACGACGATCATCGTTCCATCGTCCAGATATCCGACACCCTGGTTGATCTCCGCGCCACGGTCGATGACCTCGACGTCGATCGGCTCTCCCGGAACGAAGCGCGGCTTCACCGCATTCGCCAGCTCGTTGACGTTGAGGATCGAGATTCCTTCGACCTGCGCTACTCGGTTCAGGTTGTAGTCGGTCGTGACGAGCACAGCGTCTTCCTCGCGCGCCAGGCGGATCAGCTTCCGATCGACCTCCTGGACGCCGGGGTAGTCTCGACGCACGACGCGGATGTCGATCGAGCTGTTCTCCATCAAGCTGCGCAGGATTTCCAGGCCCCTGCGCCCCTTGCGGCGCCGGATCGCATCCGAGGAGTCGGCGATGTTCTGCAGCTCCGCGAGGACGAACTCCGGGATGAGGATCTGCCCCTCAAGAAACCCCGTCGAGGCGAGGTCGCCGATGCGTCCGTCGATGATGACGCTGGTGTCGATCACCTTGCTGCGGCCCTCGTGGGTGCCTGGAGAGCCGGACGCGTTCGGGTCGTCCGCCTCCGCGAGCCGCCAGAGGGC
This sequence comes from Candidatus Bipolaricaulis sp., assembly GCA_028707055.1. Taxonomy (GTDB): domain Bacteria; phylum Bipolaricaulota; class Bipolaricaulia; order UBA7950; family UBA9294; genus JAPLGD01. Next base: position 874 of record JAQTVA010000003.1, read on the forward strand.
GCCCGGGAGCGACAGGCCGACCCCGATCCCCACCAAAGCGCCGACGGCAAGAAGAAGGCCCTGTGCGACGCGAACGCCAATGGACGACGGAAACAGGAATCCCAGCGCAGCACAGAAGACAGCTCCGAGGAGCGCGCCTCCGAGGCCGACGACGAGGGCATTCAGGATTCGTACGCCGCGCCCCGCGTGCAACGCCGGGCGACCGATCCGCCTCCAGGCCACGGAGGCCAGCGCAGCCAGAGCCGCTCCCGCGATCGCTCCGAAGACGGCGCTCGATGCGGAAGACGACCACGCACCGATGGGAGGGAAGATCCGGTAGGAATAGGAAACCGCTCCTCCGAGGACGAGGAAGACGACGACGAAGACTCCAGAAATGAGCATCACGTCACCTCGGGCGGGGTTTCCGAGCCGCCGAACCCGGCCCATTATAGTCGTTACTTGAATTCCCTACAAGGTTTTGCTATGGTATCGAGCGGGAGCAGGCGTACAGCACGCAAGGTGGGGGGATCAGACTGGCCGCCGAATGGACGATCCGCGAGGTGTTGAGTTGGACCCGCGGTTACTTCGAGGGAGCCGGGATCGTCCAGCCGCGCCTCGAAGCGGAGATCCTCCTGGCCCACGCTCTCGACGTCGATCGTCTTCACTTGTACCTCTCGCCGGACAAGCCGCTGAGCGTCGAGGAGCGATCGCGATTCCGCACGTTTGTCCAGAGACGCCGAGCGGGAGAACCGCTCCAGCACCTCATCGGCGAGGTGACGTTCTTCGGGCTGCGGTTCCGCGTCAGCCGTGACGCCCTGATCCCGCGGCCGGAGACCGAAGAGCTCTTGGACCGGACGCTGCGACTCGCGGCACGGGATCGAGAGCTCCACTGCCTGGATCTCGGGACCGGGTCGGGGGTCATCGCTGTCTGTCTGGCGCGCTACCTCCCGCGGGCGGCCGTAACCGCCGTCGATGTCTCCACGGCGGCGCTTGAGCTGGCGCGGGCGAACGCGACGCTCAACGATGTCGCCGACCGGATCGAGTTCATCGAGAGCGACTGGTTCGGGAGCGTGCCCGGCCAATTCGACCTCGTGGTGTCGAACCCGCCGTACGTCGCCTCGAGCGCGGTGGACGATCTTGCCGCCGACGTGCGCGACTACGAGCCGCGGGTGGCGCTCGACGGGGGAGAGGGCGGAACGCAAGCGATGGGTGCGATTCTGTCGAGCCTTGCGGGCCACCTCTCGCCGGGCGGGTGCGTGCTCTTCGAGATCGGCGACGGCCAGGGCGACGACGTGTCGCGCCGGATGCACGACGCCGGACTCTGCGAGGTGCGTATCGATCGGGACCTCTCCGGCAGAGAGCGGTTCGCCTGCGCGCGAGGTCCGTCATGATCCAGGTTTCGGAACTCCACTACTCTAACGAAGATGGGATCAAGGTGCTAGAGGATGTCCACCTCCACGTCGACCGTGGGGAGTGGGTGGCTCTCGTGGGTCCGCCGTCCTCGGGCAAGTCGCTCCTCCTTGCGCTCCTGGCGGCCCTCGTTCCGCCTCAGCGCGGGCAGATCCTCGTTCACGGGCGGAACGTGGCGCGGCTCAGCCGGCAGAAGATCCTTGACCTGCAGCGCAGGATCGGCTTCTACCCTCAGGGGTTCGCCCCGCTTCCGCGGACCGTGCTCGAAAACCTGCTGTTCAAGCTGAGCCTTCTCGGAAACGATCGCGAGCGGACCCGGGAGAAGGCGTACGTCGCCCTCGAAGCGGTGGGGATGATCCGCGAGCAGGCGACCGATGCCGACGAATTGTCCCCGGGCGAACGCGTCAAGCTCGGTCTCGCCCTGGCGGTGTGCGGCTCCCCGCTTCTGCTCCTCCTGGATGACCCGTTCGCGGGGCTCGACTCCGCCGAGCAAGACGAGATCGCCTCCCTCATCGGCCGGTTCCACGACGGGCGAGCGACGGTGGTCTTGGCGACGCGAGATCCTCTCCCCCGCGCCGCGGCAGGGATCCGCGCGCTGTACCTGGCGGATGGGACGGTGGTCGCGCGATGAATCAGTTCCTGTTTCTCGAGCGCGAGCTGCTCGGCGCCATCCGTGCGCGAAGCGGGGTCCTGTTCTCGCTCGCTCTGCTCTTCCTCCTCCTGTTCCTCGCGACGTTCGCTTCGTTCTATCTCTTCCCAACGGCCGGGGACGGGCCGGGCGGACTCCTGACGGCGGATCGAGTGATCGCGCGCCTGTCGCCGCGCCTGTCCACGGCGGCCATCGATGACCTGTTCGCAACCATCCAGGATCGCTCCGATGTGCGGGAGGTCCGCTTCGAGTTCGGTACGGAGAGCGCCCCGCGGGCGTCGGGCGGACGGTTCCTCATCCGTGCGACATCGGCTGTTGCCGCGCGCGGTCTCGTCGATGGGCTCCGGTCGATGGATGGGGTCGAGGACGTCGAGGTTGGGACGGCGCCGGTCGGAGCGTCGCACCTCGTCCTGTCGGGGTACGCACGGATCGGCCTGCTGTGCGGATTGGTCGTCAGCGCGTGCGCCTTCCTGCTCCTGGCGTGGCGGGGATTCCGCGCGCTGCTTCACACGTTCCGTGGCGAGATCCGTCTGATGCGTTTGTCGGGTATCTCCGAGAAGACCCTGTACCCGCCGCTTGTCGTACTCGGCGTCCTCCTGGGCGCGCTGGCGAGCCTTCTCCTCATCGCCGGGTTGTACCTGTTCCAGGTGATGACGGGTGGGGCGAACCCCGCGCTGCCGCTCGATGCAACCCGCTTGCTCGGCGTCGCGTTGCTCTCGTTCCTCCTCGGGTTGCTCATGGGAGGTCTCGCCGGCCTGTTCGGCGCGAGCCACCTCACCGCGCGTCAGTTCGATCCTCTGCCGTAGTCGGGGAACGCCCGCCGCTCGATCTCCGTGCGGGCCCTATGGGGGCGGCGCTGGGGGCGATTCTCTCTTGCGTCCCAGGAAGCCGACCCCGCGCTGAAGCATGTACCCCACGCCGGCGGCCACGAGCAGCCACTCCGCGAACTTGAAGATGAGCGAGTAGGCGACCACGCCTTCGCTCGTCACCTGCGGCGCCACGAGGTGGAAGATTCCGATCAGCCCCGCCTCGCTCGTTCCCAGTCCTCCCGGAGTGATCCAGAGGAAGAACGATAGGAGCACGTTGAGCGTGAACAGGAGCGAGATCTGCGAGAGCGTGAGCCCGTGTCCCGCCGAGAAGTGGAAGAACACCTGGGGGCGGAGAAACGCGCACACCGTCGCTACGCCCTGAATCGCCAGGGCAAGCAACGTCGCACGCCAGTGCTTGGTGAATGCCGTGCCCACTTCGTCTTCGGTCTCGGAGACCTTGTTGGCGGCGCGGCCGAGGGGGTCCTGCCAACGCGGGATCCGACGCCCGAGGAAACGGATGATCCGGCTGATCCACTTGAGGTTGCCGGCGAAGTTGACGAAACCGACCACGATCCAGAACGTCACGAAGGCGAGGCTCGCGATGAGAAGACGCTTCTCTTCCATCGGGAGGGCCGGGGACACGATGGCGTAGAAGCTGCCGATCAGGATGAACCCGACCATGCTCAATCCTCCGAGGAACCGCTCGACGATGATCGTGGCGAAAACGCGCGTCATCGGGGCGCGCTCCTTGTCGGCGACCAGAAAGGCGCGCACGGGCTCCCCTCCGAAGTACATCGTCGGCGTGAGGTACGTCATCGAGTACCCGGAGAGCTGAGCGCCGACTCGCCGGAACAAGGGGATGCGGATTCCGTGCGCATGCAGGATCACGCTCCAGCAGAGGATCCAAGCCAGCATCGGAAGGACGACCATCCCAAGGACGGAGAGCACCCCCATGACGCCGAGCGCTCTCATCTGCTCGAGGGTCCCCCGCCAGCCCACGAAGTAGAGAACGGCCGAGACGCCACCCAGCCCGACGACGACCGAGCCGGCGAACTGGAGCGTGCTGCGGAGAGGCCGTTTCATGGGCGGAGTCTAGCCTGGATAGCGAGAGGGGATCAAGGCGCCGTCTGCGGCGCCTCGGTCGAACCACGGACGGCGGCAAGGGCTAGACGCAGCGCGGCCAGAGCGGCTTCGCGTCTCACCACGGCCCGAGTCCCTGAGATCCGTCGCTCCTCGGACACTACCCCGTGGCGAGTGGCCGCCGCCACATAGACGAGCCCCACCGGCTTGTCGGGCGTTCCTCCACCGGGGCCGGCGATCCCGGTGATCGACACCGCGACGTCGGCGCCCAGCCGGGTGAGGCAGCCGATCGCCATCGCCTCCGCCGTCGGCCGGCTCACGGCCCCGGCTTCGGCGAAGACCGCCTCCGGGACGCCGAGCAGCTCTCTCTTGACTCGGTTGTGGTAAGCGATGATCCCGCCGAGGAAGTACGCCGAGCTTCCGGGAGTCGCGGTGATTCTGGCTCCCAGACCCCCTCCCGTGCACGACTCAGCGACCGCGAGCTTCCAGCTTCGCGCGAGGAGTTCTTTCGCGAGCTCTTCCGCGGGATTTCGCATGCTCTTCCTCCCTGGATGAAAGGGATGATACCCGAGGCGATGCGGGGGCGCCGTAGGCACAGCGGATCTGGAGTGGGCAGGCAGCACAGTCGGGGCGTCGCGGCCGACACATGGTTCGTCCCAAGCGGATCAAGAGGAGGTGGAGGTCCTTCATCAGCGCGGGATCCTGCGGGATCCGGTCTTGGGCCTTTCGATGGGGGTTGCCGCCCGCGGTGATCCAGCCGACCCGAGTCAAGACGCGCCGAATGTGCGTGTCCACGGGGAAGACGGGTCGCCCGAAGGCGAAGAGGAGCACGATGCTCGCGGTCTTCTCCCCCACGCCCGGGGATGCGAGCAGCCAAGCGAACGCGGCGTCGGTGGGCATGCGCTCAAGGAACGACAGGTCGAGACGCCCTTCCTGGGCCCGAATCCTCTGCAGCGCAGCGCGGATCGACGCCGCCTTCTGGCACTGGAGCCCGGCGGTGGAGATCGCGGCCGAGAGGACGTCGATGTCGGCGTCCGCGACCTCGTCGAACGACCGGAAGCGGGCCGTCAGGGACGCGTACGCCCGGTCCCGGTTGATGTCGGTCGTGTTCTGGGAGAGGATCGTCAGAACGAGCGTGACCAGCGGATCGGCCGCCACGCTCGGCGGAGGACCGAGGGTCTCGCGCAGCCGGCGCAAAACCCAGCGAGGGTCTGCATGTCGTACCATGTGGAAGAGGATAGGAAACGCCTTCGTGCTGCACAACCGGGCTCGGCCCGCGGCCGGGAAAGGAGAGCGATGCTCCAAGCGAGAGAAGGCGAAGACCTCGTCGTTCGGCTCGTCGACGGCGAAGACCTGCTGGCGTGTCTCGGGAACCTGGCGCTCGACTCGGCGGTGATTCTCGGGGGGATCGGGATGGTGCGCGGGGTGCGCCTGGGATACTGGAACGGCGAGACGTACGAGGAGCACCGCGTCGAGGAGCCGGCGGAGCTCCTCTCGATGCAGGGGAACTTCGCGACGTCGGCCGAAGGGCGAGTCCTTCACAGCCACCTCTCGATCGCGAAGCGAGACGGGTCCGTCTGTGGCGGCCACGTGCTAGCGGCAACCGTGTCGAACACCGCCGAGATCGTGATCCGCGAGTACCGTCGGATTCGGCTGGAGCGCCGGCCTCAGCCGTCGGGCGGTATGGGCCTCTACCCGACGAGCGCCGGCTAGGTCGGCGCCGGTCTGCCCGCGGGCGCGACCTCGAGCGGCTACTCGAAGCGCAACCCGGGATGCAGCCCGTTCAGGAACTCACGCCCCGTCGTCCGCGGGCGGCCTTCTCGTTGCACCTCGGCGACCTCGAGGAGTTCGTCGGCGCAGCCGACCAGGAGCTGCCGGGACTCGCGCGGTCCCACCGCACCCGGCTCGATCGGACCCACGCTGACCCCGGTTCGCGCCGTCCGCAGGAGCTTGATCCGCTCTCCGCACAGGAGGGTCCACGCGCCCGGCCACGGAGAGGTTCCGCGAACGAGGTTGTGAACCTCCGCGGCGGTCTGGGTCCAGCCCACGCGGCCGTCGTCCCGAGTCAGCCGGGGGGCGAGCGTCGCGCCTCGCTCGGGCTGGGGGCGGGGCACGATCGTCCCTCGGTCGAGCCCGTCGAGTGTCTCGAGGATCATCTCCCCCCCCAGGTCGGCCATCCGACACTCGAGTTCCCCGGCGGTCTCGTCCGCTCCGATGTCGAGCGGACGCTGAAGGAGAATCGGTCCGGTATCCATTCCACGATCGAGCACGAACGTGGTGACGCCGCTTCGCCGCTCGCCGCGGATGACGGCCCATTGGATCGGCGCGGCGCCGCGGTACGCGGGGAGAAGCGACGCGTGGATATTCACCGCACCGCGCCGGGCCGCACAGAGGACCTCCGGCTTGAGGAGCTGCCCGTACGCGGCCACGACGAGGACGTCGGCGTCCTCGGCGCGCAGCCTGGACACGATCTCCTCGGTGTTGATCCTCTCCGGCTGGAGCCAGGGAAGGGAGAGCCGCCGCGCCTCTTCCTTGATCGGTGGGCAGCAGGGCTCGGCATGACGCCCCGCAGGACGGTCCGGCTGGGTGACGACGAGAACGACCCGGTGTCGTTCCGCCAGCCGAGACAGCGCCGGGCGTGCGAATTCGCCGGTTCCGAGGAAGATGACGCGCACGTTACTCCTCTTCGTCGTCCTTGTGGCGTCGATACTGCTGCAGGAGGCTACGTCGGCGGGCGGGGCTGAGATGGTCGAGGAACAGGTTCCCGGCCAGGTGGTCCATCTCGTGCTGGATCGCGCGCGCGAGCAACCCCTCGCCGCGGATCTCGATTCGCTCTCCATCGAGCGTCGTGCCGGCGACGGTGGCGCATGTCTTCCGCGCCACGGGGGCACTGACTCCCGGAACGCTCAGGCACCCCTCCGTCGTCTCCTCCGTCTCGCCCTCGCTCGCAAGGAGTTCGGGGTTGATGAGAATGTGGAAGTGCCCGTCGACGTCGAGGGCGATAATCCGCTTGGAGATTCCAATCTGTGGCGCCGCGATCCCTGCGCCGCCCGCTCGGAGCATCGCCTCGACCAGGGCACGGCAGATCTGGCGGATGTCCTCGTCGATCGTTTCGACGACCTCCGCCGGCCGCCGCAGGGCGGGATCACCAAGGGTGCGAATGGGGCTCTTCTTTCCTTGCATGGCCGTCACGCGCATTATAAAGTAGCGTCCGATATGCCACAAGAGAACGGCAATCCGCGAATCACGGTCGAGAAAATCCTCAAGCTCGAGCGGTCCACCGGGTTCCGCGATGCGGCCGTGACCTGCGGGATCGAGGCGTTCATCGAGCGCCAGCTGCCCTCCGCTTGCTCGCTCGTCGCCGGATACGCCGAGGCGTCGCACTTCGACAGGCAGCGGATGATCGCGCGGCTGGTCGATCACCTGGAAGGTCCGCCGTCGGCTCCCAGTGAGGCGGAGATCACGGCCCCCGTGGCGGGCCTCCGCGGAGTCGGCGCGAAGCGCGGGGCCCTCCTCGAGAAACTTGGCGTCACCACGGTCGAGGATCTGCTCTACTACCTCCCGCGGCGCCTCGAAGACCGAACGCGTTTCGCCTCGATCGGAACCCTGAAACCTGAAGACGAGGCGGTGGTCCGCGGCAAGATCCTCGCGGTCGATCAGCACCGCGCCGGCCGCGGAATGACCGTGGTGAAGGCGGCGATCGGCGACGGAACGGGATTCCTCTACGCCGTCTGGTTCAACCAGCCTTGGATCGCGCAGCAGCTGCGTCGCGGGGAAGAGGTCGACGTGTTCGGGAGGGCGGAGTGGAAGTTCCGCGAGTGGCAGATGGCATCTCCAACGTGGGAGCCCGCCGGAGCAGGCCGAGAGATCGGGCGGCTCGTGCCGATCTACCCGGCCACGGAGGGCCTCACGGATCGTTTCGTCCGTGCGCTCGTCGAGCGGAACCTGGACGCGTATCTGCCCGCGGTTCGTGATGTCGTTCCCGGGGACGTACGCGCCGCTCAGGACCTGCCCGGCCCGCGCGAAGCGATCGCCTCGATCCACCGGCCTGCGGGACGGGAGGCGTTCGAGCGGGCGCGCCGCGCCCTCGCGTTTGAAGAGCTGTTCCTGCTTCAAGTTGGACTGCTGTCCACGACGCGGGACCGCGCCGGGGTGGCGCACGCCGGATCCGGTCAGCTCGTGAACTCGCTCCTCGCCAGCCTTCCGTTTCCCCTCACCGTCGCCCAGCAGCGAGCCCTACGCGAGATCCGCCACGATCTCTCCGAGCCGGTGCGTATGATGCGGCTCCTCCAAGGCGACGTCGGCTCGGGAAAGACGCTGGTCGCCGTGGCCGCCGCGCTGTGTGCCGTCGAAGCGGGCTACCAGGTTGCCCTGATGGCGCCGACCGAAATCCTGGCGGAGCAGCACGCGGCGAACCTCGACAGACTTCTGGCCGGGCTCCCTGTTCGCGTCGGCCTCCTCACGGGGACGACGTCCGGGGATGTCGACCTTCGCCGCTCGGTGGAAGAGGAGTTGGATCTGGTCGTGGGAACCCACGCCCTCATCCAGGAGTCGGTGACGTTCAGAAGGCTCGGCCTGGTGGTCATCGACGAGCAGCACCGGTTCGGTGTGGTCCAGCGCTCGCTCATCGAAGAGAAGGGCGAGCGCGTGGATCTTCTCGTGATGAGCGCGACGCCCATCCCGCGGACGATCGCGCTGACCCTGTTCGGCGAGTTCGACATCTCCATCCTCGACGAGCTGCCGATGGGTGAGAAGCAGACGAGGACCCACTGGGTCGCCGAGGCGCGCCGCGAGGCCGTCTACGAAGAGGTCGGGAAGGCGCTCGAGGATGGGCGACGCGGGTACGTCATTCTGCCCCTCGTCGAGGAGTCAGAGAAGATCGACGCCAAGGCCGCAGTGAAGGTCTACGAGGAGTTGTCCGAGCGGTTCTCCCGCGCGCGCGTCGGCCTTCTCCACGGGCGTCTTCCCGCAGGCGAAAAGGCCGAGGTCATGACCCGCTTTCGTGGGGGCGACGTGCACCTCCTCGTGTCGACGACGGTCGTCGAGGTCGGCGTCGACATCCTCGACGCCGACTTCATGGTCATCGAGCATGCGGATCGGTTCGGACTTTCTCAGCTCCACCAGCTCCGAGGACGGATTGGCCGCTCCGGCCAGCCGTCGATCTGCTTCGCGATCGCCGATGCGCGGACGGACGAGGCCCGCCGGCGGTTGGAGGCGTTCCGCGACGTCGCCGACGGATTCGCCATCGCGGAGGAGGACCTGCGCATTCGGGGACCGGGCGACCTTCTCGGGACGCACCAGCACGGCTTTCTCACGCGATTTCGCGCTGTGGACCTGGTCGCCGACGTCAGCCTCATGGAGGCGGCTCAGGCGGCGGCGCGCGTTGTGCATCGCCGCGGGGTCGAGCCGGACACCGCCGCGGCCGCCGAGCGGCGCTTCGGCGAGGTCATTCGCTGGCTCCGTGTCTGACAACGCGGAAAGCGCAACGCAGAGCGCGCGGAGGGAACGGAGAAACCGCAGTGAGAACAGAGAGCCTGGGAGTGGAGGACGATCTTAGAACCCTGACGCCTCGGTTGATGGAGGAGCCTGCTTCGCTCTGAGTGTGTCGAAACAGAGACCTGTAGGGAACTACGTCCATAGCCCTCCTCTTCGGCTCAGGGAGTGGCTACAGAACTTCCAACCCAGTCGCGAATCGCGGCGATCGCCCTGATGACTAGCCAGAGAATCAACCACCATGGGTGCATAGGGTCGAGCGTCATCTGACCTGGTCTCAGGGCGGCTACATCGGCACACGTATCCAGCGTTCGATGCCCCGCAGAAACGATGCTGCGATCGACACGAGCGCAAGGTAGATCAAGCCGACGATAAGGAATGTCTCGAAGAAGCGGAACGACTCGTACGCAATCAACCTCCCTTCACCTGTCAGATCAACTAGCGTCACGAGGTAGGCAAGAGAGGAATACTTAATCAGATAGACGATCTCGTTGCTGCACCCGGGGAGCGCCTTCCGGAACACCTGCGGGAGGATGATGTGGATCACTGTCTGTCCAAGGCTCATTCCTAGCGCCCGTCCCGCGTCCATCTGCCCGTCGGGCACGGAGAGCACAGCGCTCCGTACGTATTCTGAGTGGTAGGCGCCACTGCAGAGGGTGAAGGCGAGGCTCGCGGCGACGAACGGTGTCATCGTGATTCCAACCCGCGGAAGCCCGTAGTAGAGAATGAACAGCTGAACGATCAGTGGAACACCACGGAACGTCAGTTGGTAGGCGCCGGCGAGGCCGCGAGAGAACCGGCCGCTGTAGACCTGGAGAAGACCAACAACAAGCCCCAGCGCCAGCCCCGCAGGGGCCGAGACGGCGATGAGGCGCAGGGTGACGAGGAGCCCATCCAGCAGTCGAGGGATCGCTTCAGCCAGCGCGGCGAAGGAGCTCATGGAAGCAGTCTCCTTTGCCGTTGCCCCAGGCCGGGAATCGCGACGCGACGCTCAATGATGCGGAAGACAGCAACCCCCGCGTGGGTGAGTACGCAATAGAACACGGCAACGAGAGCATAGACAATCAGCGTCTCCCGACTTCGCATCGCGAGGAACTTGGCGCGACTCATCAGATCGACGACACCGACGGTGAATGCAAGGGCAGTGTCCTTGAGGACAATGGAGTACTCGTTGGACAGGGAAGGCAGCGAGAAGCGGGCGGCCTGAGGGATGACCACGTGGCGGATCGTCCGGGGCATCGAGAGGCCGAGAGCCCGTGCTGCGTCGATCTGCCCTCGGTCGACCATCTCCAGCGCACCGCGATAGATCTGCCCTTGGTAGGCGGCGCTGCGAAGCCCGAGCGCAATGACGACGGCGGCGAACGGCGGAATCGAGACTCCGGGCAGCCTCCCGAGCCCGAAGAAGACCAAGAACAGGAGCACGATCTCAGGGAACCCACGAAAGATGCGGTCGAAGACCCACAGTGCGGCGCGCATCGGTCGGGGGGCGTAGACGTGGGCGATTCCGATAGGAACTCCCATCAGCATCCCTGCGGCGACTGAGCTAGCGACCAAAGCGAGCGAGATCCCTGCTCCGCGGCACAAGGCGGGAAGTGCGTTCCAGATCATTGGGTACGTTGACATAATAGAGTGCGGGGAGGGCCAGCCCTCCCCGCAGTGTCGAGCCTAGTTGCCGACAAGCCACGTATCGACCAGCCTGTCCCACGCGTCGCTTGCCTGAATCCGCCGTAGCCCCTCGTTGAGCAACGCGAGGAGCTCGGCGTCCTGCTTCCGGACGGCGTAGCCGTAGATTTCGCCGGTCTTGATCGTCCCGACGATGGTGAGCGGACGGTCGACGATCCCGGATCGTGCCGTCGGTTCGTCCATCACGGCGGCGTCAATGCGACCGATAAGCACATCCTCGAGTGCCAGGAGGAAGTTCTCGTAGAGGACGAGTTGGACATCAATCCCGGCGCCAATGACATTCTCCTCGAGCCAATCCTGAGAGGTCGTTCCTCTCTGCACGCCGATCTTGCGTCCGGTCTGGACGGCGGAGAAGAGTGTTAGTTCCGGCACCGGCTCGCCCTCGGCGTCCTTGGTCTCCCGTACGACGACAGCGAGATCGATTGTCCAGTAGGGACTGGTGAATGCGACCTGCTCCTGACGTGCTGCAGTGATCGTCATCCCCGAGGCGATGAGATTGATGTTCCCGGCGATCAACATCGGGATGATCGCATCCCAGTCGATGGGAATGATCTTCACCTCGAAACCCATCTCGTCAGCGATCCAGCGAATCACGTCGACGTCGAATCCAGCCGGTTGGCCCTTCTCGTCGATGAACGAGAACGGCGGGAACGCTGCATCGATCCCGTCAACGTACACCACTTCTGCTGCCATGGCGCTTCCAGCACCAAGCGCGACACAAATAAACATACATATCATGATGTATTTATTCATCTTGATCTCCTTTAGCCACTCAGTCTGTTTCTCTTGGTTGCTCGTTCAGTCCGTCGCTCGGTCCGCTAGGTGTCTCTCAGTACGGTCCCAGACGGGACCGTGCGGCCAGAAGACAGAGCGCAACGGATACGGAATGAGACCGGTTCGCACGGGCGACCTCCTTTCGAAATCGAAGCAGCGGAACGGGCTTCGTGCTAGGAGGAAGGCCAGGCCGTCAGGTGGTTGTGCGGATGAGCAGTGATACTGCTGTGAGCGTGATGATGCGCGTGGAAGGTGGAACCTATCGACATTCGACCGCTTGTACGCGTCTTCAACATCGTAACCACCTCCACGCGAGATGAGCCTAGTCTACTGGAGAGCGTGGGCTCCGGCAAGCGATTGCCGACAGATGGATCCCTTGAGGGGCCGTCCGCGCGGCTGGCGACTGAGCTCAACCAGTTCGTCGACTGCCTGCGGGATACAGAAGTGCGCGAGAGCTTCGTCTGGTGGGCTGTCCCAAGAAGCGCCCTTCCGCCTGTATCAGCAGTCTCTAAACTGCATCTCGTGTTGCGGCAGAGTCACAGGTGTACGTGCTCCTGCATTACGCGCGGGCACTAGGTTAGAGCCTTGGCTAGATGGCGACTCACGACGTCTTCGATGTCTGGCAACTCCGGAACTTGCTGCGAGGTTGCACGACTCGGAGAGTGGAGGATTCGAACCACGAAGCCCTATACAGAACAGAGAAACTGGCTCTTCGACCTGCTGGTTGGGAGAGGAGGATTCGAACCAGAGAACGGAAACGGCGACGCTCACTGAGATGAACGGAGAGCGGACAAGCACCAAGCACGCGAATCCCGAGCTGAGGACTCTCTGCGTCCTCTGCGTTGAGGCTTCTCGGATTTCTAGCCGCCGATGCGCGTCCCGACGCGCTGGCCCTCCGCGAGGGCGCGGAGCGCGCCCGGCCGATCGAAGTCGAACACCTCGATCGGAAGGCGATGCTCGCGGCAGATCTCCACGGCCACCTGATCCATCACGCCGTACCGCGCCGCTAGGTACTCGTCGAACGTGATCTCGGAGAGCCGTTGTGCGGTGGGATGGCTTGCGGGATCGCGATCGAATACGCCGGAGACGTTGGACGCCTTCGCCAGGAGGTCGGCGCCGACCGACACGGCTCGCAAGGCGGCGGCGGTGTCCGTCGTGACGAGCGGGCTGCCGGTTCCGCCCGCGAAGACAACAATCGCTCCCCCGGCGAGCGCCCGCTGGGCATCTCGGGGAGAGATGGGATCGGTCAGCTCCGTGCCGATCGCCGACTGGATGAAGACGTCCCTCCCGGCGCGCTCGAGGTACGTCCGAAGCGCCAGGGCGTTTAGGATGGTCGCCAGCATCCCGAGGGTGTCCGCTTCGACGCGGTCGAAGCCATCGGTTCGGGCTCCGCGGAGGATGTTCCCTCCACCGACGACGATCGCGATCTCGGTGGAAGAGAGAGGCGCGATCTCCCCCGCGATTCGCGTCAGCGAATCCGAAGAGAACGCGCCTTCCGGCCCTTTGAGTGCCTCGCCGCTCAGCTTGAGCAGGATCCGCGAGGGCGCCGGCTTCATGCTCCGCCGGCCCCCACCTCGTAGCGGGCGAACCGCTTGATGAGGATGTTCTCCCCGGTCTTGGTTCGCAGGTCCGCCAACAGGTCTTCGACTCGGACCGTCGGGTCCTTGGCGAACGCCTGTTTGAGGAGGCACGTGTCCTCGTAGAACCGATTCAGCCGTCCCTCGACCGCCTTGTCGATGATGTGCGCCGGCTTTCCTTCCTTCTCCAGCTGTGCGCGATAGACCTCGCGCTCCTGATCCAGATCGGCGGGCGGGACGTTCTCCGGGGCGATGTACCGTGGGTTCGAGGCGGCGATGTGCAGCGCGAGATCTTTGGAGAACTGGACAAAGTCGACGCTCTTGGCCGCGAAGTCGGTGTTGCAGGCGATCTCGACGATCGCGCCGATTGTCGCGCTGTGGTGCACGTAGCACTCGACACGGCCTTCGCTGGCCTCGCGTCCCTGCTGGCCCATGAGTTCAAGGCCTTGCTCGCGCAGAATCTGCCGGGCTCGGGCAAAGTCGCCGTCGGCACTCTGGAGCGCCCTCTTGCAGTCCATCATCCCGACGCCCGTCTCGACGCGGAGCTTCTTGACGTCTTCGCTGCGAATCGTGGTCATGGTTCTATGCGCCTTCCTCCTCGACGTCGACCGCCGCCACGGACGCTGCGGGCTCCTCCACGGGAGCATCGGCCGGCGGGGTGGCGGGATCGGCAGCCGGCGCCGCGGCACCCTCCGGAGCGTCTTGCCGCCCCTCGCGTCCCTCGAGCACGGCGTCGGCGATCCGCGCCGTGATCAGCTTCGTCGCCTTGATCGCGTCGTCGTTGCCTGGAATCAGGAAGTCGATCGGATCCGGGTTGCAGTTCGTATCCACGATCGCGATGACGGGGATTCCGAGGATGTTCGCCTCGCGGACGGCGTTCAACTCGACGTCGGGGTCGATGATGTAGAGCACGTCGGGCCTACGCTCCATGTGGCGCAGCCCGTCGAGGTTCCGCTGCAGCTTCGACAACTCGCGGCGCAGCCGGCTGGCCTCCTTGTTCGGCATGTGCTCGACGGTCCCGTCTTCGACCATCGTCTCGAGCTTCTTCATCCACTCGATGGAGAGCTTGATCGTCGGGAAGTTCGTCAGGGTGCCTCCGAGCCAGCGGCGGTTCACGTAATGGGCGCCGCACCGCAAGGCTTCCTCGGCAATCGTTCCCTGAACCTGCTTCTTCGTGCCCACGAACAAGACTTCGCCCCCTCCGGCGACGCGGTCGCGCACGAAGTAGTAGGCCTTGCGGAACATGTCCACGGTCTGCTCGAGGTCGATGATGTGGATTCCCTTTCGCTCGGTGAAGATGTACCGAGCCATCTTAGGATTCCACTTCCGCGTGCGATGTCCGAAATGGACGCCCGTCTCGAGCAGCTCCTTCATCGTTAGAACTTCCACATCACCCTCCAAAGGTTCTGATCTCGTTCGTTTCGCGCGAGTATAGCCAACCCTCAATGACGCTTCAATCCACGCGTTGCCGGGAATGGGTCGACCAACGTCCCGCGTCGGTCCGCGGTTGGGTCGCGCCGGCGGGACGGTCTATAATGCCCGTCGTCCCGCGATGAAACAACCTGACGTTTCAGCGACCTCAAGCGAAGGCGTCCGCGAGCTTCCGAAGAATGTGGAGGCGGAGCAGCAGGTGCTGGGTGCAGCCCTCCTCGACCCGGATGGGAGCGTCCCGATTCTGATTGAGCGGCTGACGCCCGAGCACTTCTACCTCCAGCGCCACCGCGTGCTGTTCCGGACGATCCGCGAGCTCTTCTCTCGCGGGGAGCCGGCGGACATCATCGCCGTCGCGAACCGTCTCGACGAGCGCGGGGACATGGAGCGCGCCGGCGGCCGCGTGTACCTGAACGAGCTCCTGGACCGCGTCGCGACGACAGCGTCGCTCGAGTACCACACCGACATCGTGCGTCGGAAGGCGGTCCTCCGCTCCCTGATCGAGTCCGGGGGACAGATCACGGAGCTTGGTTACGATGAGGTCAGCGATCCAGACGAGATTCTCGACCGCGCCGAGTCGATGATCTTCGAGATCTCGGCAAGCAGTCTCGACCGCTCCTATTTCCTGGTCAACGACTTTCTGTACGAGCACATCGGCTCGCTCGAAGAGATCCACCGCGATCCGGAGCACCAGACCATCCGCGGCTTCTCGACGGGTTTCAAGGAGCTCGACGACCTCACGTCCGGGTTGCAGCGGTCGGACCTGATCATCGTGGCCGGCCGTCCCGGGACGGGGAAGACGAGCCTCGCGCTGAGTTTCGTCCGGCAGGCGGCCATCCGCGACAAGGCGGCGATCGCCTGCTTCTCGCTCGAGATGACGAAGGAGCAGCTCCTCGAGCGTCTCTTGTGCGGCGAAGCCAAGGTCAGCCTGCATCGACTTCGCGGGGGGTACGTGCCGGCGCCCAAGTGGCGCGACATCGCGAACGCGGCAAGCAAGTTTCAGAAGTCGACGATCGTCATCGACGACACCCCCGGCGCCTCGGTCCTCGAGATCCGCGCCAAGGCCCGCCGGATCGCGAGTCAGTACGGGCTCGACATGATCGTCGTCGACTACCTCCAGTTGGTCGACGCCGGAGTTCGGACGGACGTTCGCGAGCAGGAGATCGCGTACATCTCGCGTTCGATGAAGAAGCTGGCCCGCGAGCTGAACGTTCCCGTCGTCGCGGTGTCCCAGCTCTCCCGCGCGGTGGAACGTCGAGAGTCGAAGCGGCCCGTTCTGTCCGACCTCCGCGAGAGCGGTGCCCTGGAGCAGGACGCCGACGTCGTGATGTTCATCTACCGCGAGGACTACTACGCTCAACCGTCGGAGGCCGCCGAGACGTCGGGCCAAGGTGCCGGAGCGGAGGCGGAGATCCTCGTCGCCAAGCAGCGTCACGGTCCTCCGGGCACCGTCAAGGTCCACTTCAACAAGGCGTACGCGAGCTTCTATCCCATGACGTGGGACGAGGGCGGTTCCGCGCCGTTCTAGGTGCTGGCCGCTGGATGGGGCGCTCCGTATAATCCCGATCGAACGGCGATTCGTGGACGGACGAGGAGGAGAAATGTCGTATCCAACTGGATATCGCTACACGAAGGAGCACGAGTGGGTCAAGGTCGAAGGGAGTCGCGCCCGAGTCGGAATCACCGACCACGCCCAGGCGGAGCTCGGTGACGTCGTCTTCGTCGAGCTTCCCACCGTCGGCGCTGACGTTAAACAGGGCGGACTCCTTGGCACCGTCGAGTCTGTGAAGGCGGTGAGCGACATCAACGCGCCGGTGAGCGGGAAGGTCATCGAGGTCAACCGGGAGCTGGAATCCTCCCCCGAGACGGTGAACCAGGCGCCCCACGACGCGGGGTGGATCGCCGTGATCGAACTCGCGAACCCCTCCGAGACGGCAAGCCTCCTCGACGCCGCGGCGTACGAAGCGCTCCTCGCCTGACGGGCGGCGACCCATGCGCTACATCCCGAACGCGGATGCCGACCGGCAGGTCATGTTGCGGGAGATCGGGCGGCGCTCGATCGATGCGTTGTTCGCGGACGTGCCGCAGGCGGTGATCGACGCGCACCGACCGCTCGGGCTCCCCGCAAAGAGCGAGCTGGAGGTGTTGGCGACGCTGACGCGGCTCGCGGAGGTGAACACCGCCTCTCGGCGGATCCCCCTGCTCGGCGGGGGCATCTACGATCACTACGTTCCCCGGGTTGTGCATCACCTGGCGTCACGCTCCGAGT
Organism: Candidatus Bipolaricaulis sp.; assembly: GCA_028707055.1. Classification (GTDB taxonomy): domain Bacteria; phylum Bipolaricaulota; class Bipolaricaulia; order UBA7950; family UBA9294; genus JAPLGD01. The sequence goes on from JAQTVA010000003.1 coordinate 18,028, forward strand.
TTGTTACGGCCTACACGCCGTACCAGCCGGAGATCAGCCAGGGGACGCTCACGGTGATGTTCGAGTTCCAGACGATGGTCTGCGAGCTTCTGGGGATGGAGATCGCGAATGCGTCCATGTATGACGGAGCGACCGCCCTGGCCGAAGCGGCCCTCATGGCCGAGCGAATCCGGAAACGCGGAAAGGTCGCGGTCGCCGCGAACCTGTTCTCGCACCAGCGACGGGTGCTGCAGACGTACGCCTGGGCGGCGGGCATCGAGCTCGTCGACGTCCCGTTCGTCCCGTCAGGGCGCTCCGATCTCTCCCGCCTTCCCGAAGGGATTTCGGCCCTCGTTCTGCAGTCCCCGAATGCTTTCGGGGTGCTCGAGGACCTGGACGGACTGAAGAGCCGGCTCGGAGAGGCTCTCCTCATCGTGTCCACGTATCCGCTCGCCATGGGTGCGCTCCAGCCGCCGGGGGCATTCGGCGCCGACATCGTGGTCGGCGAAGGGCAATGCCTGGGCCTTGCGATGGGGTATGGAGGCCCGCTGCTCGGCCTCTTCGCGACGCGGAAGGAGCACCTCCGTCAGCTTCCGGGCCGGGTGGCCGGCCGAACGGTGGATGTCGACGGCCGCGTCGGATACACGATGACGGCCCAGACGCGCGAACAGCACATCCGCCGAGAGAAAGCGACGTCGAACATCTGCACCAACTCGGCGCACTGCGCGTTGACGGCGACCGTGTACCTCGCGAGCCTCGGGGCGGTCGGCCTTCGAGACGTCGCGCTTCTGAACCTGGAGAAGGCTCATTACCTCGCCACGCGGATCGCGAAGCTCAAGGGCTACTCCCTCGTCTTCGACGCTCCGTTCTTCAACGAGTTCGTCGTGCGCCCGTCCGACGGCGACGCCGACGCCATGCATCAGCGGCTCGAGGCCGAGGGATTCCTGGTGGAGTCTCCGGGCGCGATGGCCGAGCTCGGAGTTCCAAACGCGCTTCGGATCGCGGTCACGGAGCGGCGGACCCGCGAGGAGCTCGATCGCATCGTCAAGATCCTTGGGGGTAAGCGATGAGAACGATTTTCGAACAAGGCCCCAGCGGGGCCGCCGAGGGCATCTTCCCGGCGTGCGATGTTCCGGCCCAAGGAGCGGCCGCCTGGCTCGGCCGAGACCTCGCCCGGTCGGAGGCTCCGCGCATCCCAAACGTGAGCGAAACGACGGTGGCTCGGCACTACACGCGCCTCTCGAAGCTCAACTACGGCGTGGATGACGGCATCTACCCCCTCGGCAGCTGCACGATGAAGTACAACCCGAAGCTGAACGAGGACGTGGCCGCCCTCCCGGGGTTCGCCGACGCGCACCCCGGCGCGGAGGAGGTTCACGTGCAGGGCTGCCTTGAGTTCCTCTACGAACTCACGCGCCTCCTGGAAGGGATCGCCGGGCTCCCGGGGGTCACGCTTCAGCCTGTCGCCGGCGCACACGGCGAACTCACGGGGATGTTCCTGTTTCGCAAGCACTTCGAGCTTCGCGGCGATACGGGGCGGCAGCGCATCCTGCTCCCGGACTCCGCGCACGGAACGAACCCCGCATCGGCGGCGGTGGCCGGGTTCTCCGTCACGCAGATCCCATCGAACGCTTGTGGCACGGTAGACCTCGAGGCCCTCCGAGCCGAACTCGATGACACCGTGGCGGGGATCATGCTCACCGTCCCGAATACGCTCGGGATCTTCGAGACAGACATCCTCGAGATCACGCGAGCGGTTCACGATGCCGGGGGGCTGTGCTATTTCGACGGCGCAAACCTGAATTCCTTCCTCGGCAGGGCGCGTCCCGGCGACATGGGCGCTGATGCCTTTCACTTCAACCTTCACAAGACCCTATCGACGCCGCACGGCGGAGGGGGACCGGGAGCCGGCGCCGTGGCGGTCTCAGAACGTCTCGTCGACCTGCTTCCGGTCCCACGCGTTGTGAAGCGCGGGGATCGCTACGCCCTCGACTGGGATCGTCCGAAGTCGATCGGAAGTGTCCACTCTTTCTACGGAAACGTCCTTGTCGCCCTCAAGGCGTACGCGTACATTCTGCAGCTCGGCGACGAGGGGTTGCGCGCGGTCAGCGACAACGCCGTCTTGAACGCGAACTACCTTCAGGAGAGGCTCAAGCGGACGTACGCCTTGCCGTACGACCGTCTGTGCAAACACGAATTCGTACTGACGTCCGAGGGGCTCGCGGACGGCGTCACAACCCTCGATGTCGCCAAGCGGTTGATCGACTACGGCGTCCACCCGCCGACCGTCTACTTCCCGCTCATCGTCCATGAGGCGCTGATGATCGAGCCGACGGAGACGGAGTCGAAGGAAGAGCTCGATCGCTTCGCGGAGATCCTGGAGCGGATCGCCGCCGAGGCTCGCGAGCACCCCGATCGGCTCCACGAAGCCCCGACGCGGGCGCCGGTGCGACGACTCGATCAGACGGCGGCGGCGCGGAATCCCGTGTTCACGTTCCCCTTCGAGGAGAACGCCGCCTCCGCCCCCTAGCGGCGCTCTCGAGCCAGGCCGATTTCCGACTGGAGTCCGGTGGCGAGTTCCTCGCACGTGCGGTCGCACAGGGCCCGATCCTCCGCCTCGACGAGGACCCGCAGAAGCGGCTGTGTTCCCGACGGGCGCACGACGACGCGCCCGCGCCCTCCGAGAGCGGACTCCGCTCGAGCGATGCGGTCGCGGACCGCGGGGCGTGCGAGGTCCTCCGGGTGGGAGCAAGGAAGGTTCCGCGAAGCCTGCGGATAGAGGGGGATCCGGCGCGCCAGCGACTCGAGATCGGTTTTCGCCTCGTGGGCGATCTCGAGAAGCTTGACCGCCGTAAGAATGCCGTCTCCGGTCGGCGCATGGTCGGCGAAGATGATGTGGCCGGAGGGCTCTCCGCCGATCTTCGCGCCGCGCGCGATCATGGCCTGCGCGACGTTTCGGTCACCCACCGGCGTGCGAACCAGTTCCACTCCGCGCTCGGAGAGCACCCGTTCAAGGGCGTAGTTGGAGAGGACCGTCGTCACGACGACGCGAGGGGAGAGAAGGCCGCGTTCGAGCCAGTGCTCCGCGACGATTCCGATGACCTGGTCGCCGTCGATCGTGCGACCGCCCGCGGAGACGAGGAGGACGCGGTCTCCGTCACCGTCGAACGCCAAGCCGAGGTCGGCTCGGTGCTCCGCGACCGCGGCGCGCACGGTCTCGAGGTGGGTCGAGCCGCACCCCACGTTGATTCGATCGCCGTCGGGCGTCGTGTTCAGCTCGACGACCTGAGCGCCCAAATGACGCAGGACGGTGGGAGCGATCGGTCCTGTGGCTCCGTAGGCGCAGTCCATGACGATGGAGAGCCCGGAGAGGTCGATGTCCTCGCTCTCGATGGCGCCGGTGAGAAAGGCGGCGTACCGGGTCGCCGCCGCCTTGAGGCGGCGAATCCCCGCCGCCCGCCGGCTCGGGGCGGGTGACGTGCGCAGGACCGCCTCGATCTCCTCTTCCCGCTTCGCCGTGAGCTTGCACCCCGACCGGTCGAAGAACTTGATTCCGTTGTCTTCCGGCGGATTGTGCGATGCGGAGATCACCGCTCCGAGGCGGGCCCGCTCGTCCTTGATGAGGAACGAGATCGCCGGCGTCGGGATGATCCCGGCAAGTCCCACCTCGACGCCTGCGGAGGCGAATCCCGCCGCCAGGGCGGCCTCGAGCATCGGGCCGCTGGTCCGGGAGTCCCGTCCGATGATGACGCGCCCCCCGCTCGGCACCAGGCACGCCGCTGCCGCACGCGCGAGGGAGACCGCAAGCTCCGGGGTGAGGAGGCGGTTGGCCTCGCCCCGTACGCCATCGGTGCCGAACAGACCGGCCATTACGGCGCCCACCGGCCGGCGAGCGTCAAGAGCGGGGTGGGGAAGGAAAGGGGGTACAGGAACTCCCCGGCGATCGAAACCATGGTGGAACCAAGGATTTGCGCGTCGTACGCCAACCCGGCCCCGACGAACGGGATGGGGTACGGCTGCGCGGCGTCGAAGTACGAGATCCCCGCTGTGAAGCGAAAGAAGGCCTCCGCGCCGCCGGGATCGTCGCTCAGGGGGATGTCTCCGGAGAGGCTGATGACGGTCCCTCCGCCTGAGGACAGAAAGAAGGTCGCCGAAGCCACGCCGAACGAGACGTCCGCGGCGGCTTCCACGCCGATCATGAACGGGACGTTGCCCAGGGGAACGATGACTCGCAGCCCGACGGAGCGAAAGGACGACGCGTGGACGGGGAGAGCCGGTGCGATCGCGAGGATCGCCGCCGCGACGAAGACGCTGAACGACTTCCCACCCCGTGCACTCATGAGCAGAGGGAGTCTACCCAAAACCGTCGGCTTGGGGCGAGCTACGGGCTCAGCCACCGGGCGACGTCGCCGATGCTCGGCTGGAACTCCGAGAGGCAGACGCCGTAGGCGACACGCTCTCGGACCTCGACGATCTCCATCTCGCCCTTTGTATCCACGGTGTCAAAGCTGAGAATCCCGAGACCTTGAGGGTCGAGGACGAGATTCGCGACGGAGAGGATCTCGAACCGGTCTCCGATCGCGACCCCGGATGACGAACCGATGTTGATCGCCACGCGTCCGTCAGGAAGCGTCGCCGCCACCTGCGCGACCCGGACCCGCGTCGCGGGCTCCGACGGGAGGAGCGCCACGTCCTCCCCTGAGGGCGCCGCGCTCTCGCTCCGGATGTCGCTGGCGATCGCGGAGAGGACGGACGCCGTGAGTTGTTCGATGACCCGCCGCACTGCCGTGCCGGCGATCGTACGGTCGAAACTCTCGTCACCGACGGTGATCTCGCCGATCGGAGGCGCGGCGGCGCTCCGCCCGGGACGGACCTGGAACCCCGCGACCGCGGCGTAGGTCGCGCCGTCCCACAGCTTGGCGCGGTACAGCCCCGATCCGACCTGCGACCCGAGGACGTCTTGCTGATCCCAGAACCACGTCCCACACTGGTCCGCTCCAATGAACCGCCAGCCAAGCCAGCACAGGAATTGGTCCGAGGCGTCGTAGATCTCCACGCCGAACCATCCTTCTCCTCCCGGGTTGGCGTAGCCGATTGGGACCGTCTCGCCGACGGAGTAGACGGCGTCGTCGCTGCGTAGGCCTCCACTGCAGACGTCGTACCCTTTGGCGAGTTCAAGGAATCCGTTCAATCCGACGGAGACGCCCGTTGCGCCCTGTTCTCGACCCTCTGCGGAGATGGAGGAGACCGCGCCCCCCGTGCGCACGTCGAGGAGCCTCGCGGAGGCGCGGACATCCACGGTCGCGCTCGTGAATCGGACGATCCCCAGGGTGAGAGCGATCTCCCCTACGCTCACCGCGTCGACCGCTCCGGCGACGACGAGCTCAACCCCGAGCTCCCGCGCCGCGAGGACAAGGTTCTCCTCGCGGAATGGGTCGAGATTCCTTTCCTGGAGTAGGGCCTCCAGCTCACCGCGCTCGACGACGACCACGCCCACCTCCGCCAGCCGGTCGGCGAGGCCGTCGGCAACCCCGGCGCCCATGTTCACGAACCCGGCGTCACTGCGGTCGGCGAACTCGGCGACGGCGACGCGCAGTCCGCCGAGGGCGTCGGACGAGGCGGCCGCCCACGGAATGAAGACCGTGATGGATGCGGTATTGTTGGTCTCCCGCGACTCACGCACGCGGTTCTGGGGCTGGTCGACGGCCACCGTCAGAATGTGAGGGCCCCCCACGGCGGTCCACGGAACGGAGACTTCGCGTTGCGCGTGAGCCTCCATCCCGCCCACGATCGTGGCGTTGCCGACTTCCACTTCGTCGACGGCGAAGAACACGAAGACGGAGGAACTCGAGCGGTCGTCGCCGACGTTCTCGACCACCGCGACCAAGGCGGCGACGCTCCCGGGGAGCGGGACCGACGGCCGGATCTCGAAGCTTGCCACGACGAGGTCGGGCTTCGCCTCGGCCAAGACCGAGACGGAAACGGCCAGGGCGGCAACGACCAGCCAAGCCCGTAGAGTCCGCTTCATCATCGATCCCTCCGTCCGCCTCTTACCTACACCGTCGATCACGCGGAGTTTCGCGCCCTCCGCTCTTTCCCCGCGCCCCATTCGGCACCCGTCTCCGCGCCACCGAGCACCGCTCGGCCTTGCCCTCGCCCCGTGGGCCGACTAGATCTCCCCCCAGTGCCGCCCGACGGACACCTTGACCTCCAAAGGCACGCGCAGTGCGAGCACACTCTTCATGGCTTGCCCAATCTCCGTCGACAGCTCCGGGCAGGCCCCGGCCTCGACTTCGAAGACCAACTCATCATGGATTTGCAGGAGCATCCTTGCCGGCCAGCGCTCCTCCGCGATCCGCCGGTCGATGTCGATCATCGCGAGCTTGATCAAGTCCGCGGCACTGCCCTGGATGGGCGTGTTCACGGCGTTGCGGCGATCGAAGTTCCTCCGGGCCGCGTCCTTCGATGAGAGGTTCCGTAGCGGCCGACGTCGTCCGAGCAGCGTCTCGGCGTACCCGACTTCGGTCGCTCGCCGGATCAGGGCCTCGATGTACGCATGGGCCTTCGGATACGCGGTGAAGAACCGGTCGATGTACGTCTTGGCCTCCGCCTGGGACGTCCCCAGTTCCTTGGCGAGGCCGAACGGGCTAATGCCGTAGAGAATCCCGAAATTGATCCGCTTCGCCGCGTCCCGCTGCAAGCTTGTCACCCGCTCCTCGGGGATGCCGAACACGCGGCTCGCCGTCACCCGATGCAGGTCGGCCGCGGCTTCAAACGCGGCTCGCAGGTGGTCGTCACCGGACAGGTGCCCGAGCAAGCGCAGCTCGATCTGCGAGTAGTCCGCCCCGACGAGGACCCACCCCTCAGGGGCGACGAACGCTTGCCGAATGCGTCCTCCGATCTCCGTTCGGGTCGGGATGTTCTGCAGGTTCGGGTCCGACGAGGACAGCCTCCCCGTGGCCGTGGAGGTCTGGTGAAAGCTTGTGTGGATGCGTCCCGTGCGGCGGTTCACGGCCTTCGGCAACTGGTCGATGTACGTGGACAGCAGCTTCGTCAACTCCCGGTGGACGAGCAGCTTACCGGGGAGTGGGTGCTGGATTGCGAGTTCGGCAAGCACCTCCGCGCTCGTGGAGGGACCGGTCTTGGTTCGCGCCAGGGGGGGGAGCCCCAGGCGGTCGAACAGGAGTTCGGCCACCTGCTTCGGGGAGTTCGGGTTGAACGGCGCGCCGGCGATGTCGAACAGGTCGGACTCGACGATCGACAGCTCCTTGCGGATCTCGGCTCCCTGCGTGGCCAGCTCGCTGCAGTCCACGAGGATTCCGTTCCGCTCCATTCGCGAAAGCACCGAGACGAGCGGAACCTCGACCGTCTCGAACAGCCGAGTCGCCCCCACGTCCTCGAGTCCCCGCCGGAGGGGTCCAAACAACCGCTGAACGACCTCCGCGTCCTCCGCCGCGTACCGCGTAGCCGCATCCACCGACACCGCGGCGAAGGCACCGTCCTTGCCCGCCACCTGCTCATACGTCACGGTCTCGTAACCGAGAACGTTCCGCGCGATCTCGTCGAGATTGTGCCGACGCTCCTCGGGACGGACGAGGTGGTCGGCGATCATGGCATCGAAGGAGATCCCGCGCGGGTGGAGGCCGTGCCGCTCGAGGATGGTGACGTCGTATTTCAGGTTCTGCCCGATGATCTCGGGGGTGTCCCCGTCGATCAGGGGGCGCAGGGCCTCGAGGACGTCGTCCACGGGGAGCTGAGGCGGTGCGCCGAGGGCGTTGTGCCCGACCGGGATGTAGTACCCGACGAAGGGAGCTGGAGAAACGGCGATCCCGACGATCTCCGCTTCCATCGGGTCGAGGCTGGTCGTCTCAAGGTCGAGGGCGAAGCGCTCCGTGGCGCGAAGAGCCGTGATCGCGGATGCCAACTCCTTTGCATCGAGGATGCAGCGGTAGTCGAGGGCCGGCTGCGCGGAGGTCGGCCGCGGCGCGGCCGGCCGGGAAGGCTGCACGGTCAGGCGAAGCTCGTCCAGGGCGCTGCGGAAGCCGATGTTGGCGAAGAACTTCGCGAGCCGGATCGCGTCCACTCCGCGGAGACCGCAGGCCTCTCGCACATTCGGGAGGGGGAGGTCGGTTCGGAGGCGAACCAGCTGCTGGGCACGCCGAGCCCGATCGGTGTTCTCCCGGAGCTTCTCGCGGATACGCGCGTTGCGGAGCTCGTCGAGTGAGGCAAGGATGCCGTCGAGGGAGCCAAACTGATGCAGCAGGTCGACCGCCGTCTTCTCTCCGACGCCGGGAACGCCGGGGACGTTGTCGGACGAGTCACCGACGAGCGCAAGCAGATCGACGATCTGGCTTGGCGAGACGCCGTACTTCAGGCGAACTCCATCCGGGTCGAGGAGCTGCGCGTCGACGTCGGCCGCCCGACCTGCCGGGCGAAGGAGGCTGACCTCAGGACTCACCACCTGCGCCATGTCCTTGTCACTAGTCGAGATCAAGCAGCGAAGTCCTTCACCGACAGCCGCCCGCGCGACCGAGGCGAGCACGTCGTCGGCCTCAACGCCCTGCTGACTCAAGACGGGAACGCCCAGGATCTCCAGGAGGTCGACGACGAGGGGCAGCTGCGACGCCAAGTCCGCGGGCATCGGTTTCCGCGTGGCCTTGTATTCGTCGTACAACGCGTGCCGGAATGTGGGGCCCTCGGCGTCGAACACGACGGCCACGTACATCGAAGGGTAGTCGCGGAAGGCACGGAGGAAGGCCTTCCAGAAGCCGAAGACTGCGTTGATGGGGCGGCCGTCGGGCGTCGAGAGGTCGCGGATGGCATAGTACGCACGATAGACGTGGGAGTGCCCGTCGAACACCAATACGCGGGACGCGTCGCGCGGGACGGGAAGCCGGAGGATCTCCTCATAGGTAGGCATCGTCGGTCCTTCCCGGGGCTCGAAGATCGAGGTGGCAACACAGCGCGAGGGCGAGAGCGTCCGCCATGTCATCCGGCTTGGGGGTCTCCGACAGCGAGAGCAGACGCTTGACCATGGCCTGCACCTGGGCCTTGTTGGCCCGGCCGTACCCCGTGATTCGCTTCTTCACCTGGAGCGGGGTGTACCCGCGCACGGCAAAGCCGGCCGCAGCGACGAGAATGGCGCCACGCGCTTCCGCCGTTCTCATGGCGGATTTCGCGTTCGTTGCCAGGTACACCTCTTCGACGCCGATGACGCAGGGCCGGTAGGTCTCGACGAGGTCCCTTGCTTCAGCGGAAAGGGTCCGGAGCCGGTCCGATCGTGGGTGGTTCGCCGGCGTCTCGATGATCCCTCCAGCGAGAACGCGCCACCCGCTCGGCGTGGACTGGACGACGCCGTAGCCGGTCGTCGCCAGGCCGGGGTCGAAGCCGAGCGTTACGTCGTTCATGAGCCGAGGAAGTCCCCGAGTCGACGCCGGTCGCGATCCTCGGGTGCGTGCCGGTGCTGCGGATCGAGGTTCAGGTCCCGCCCACAAATCGGGCAAAGCCCGCGGCAGTCCGGGCGACAGAGGACGTTCGGATCGTGCGCCGAGAGTGCGAGTTGGACGACGAGGGGCCTCACGTCGACGCTCGCGGCCTGAGGCGGAATCGGAAGCGTGAACGACTCGCGCAGGCGGAACAGGCTCTCGACCGTCGTCAAGCACCGCCCACAGGGCTGGACGATGCGGGCCTCGATCTCCACATCCACGTACAGCGTGGAGAGCTGGACGAAGGCCTCCCCCTCCAGCAAGACGTCCTCGACGGTTCGAACGCCGCCCTCTTCGGCGTCGAAGCCGTGGAGCACGGCGTGCAAGGGGAAGCGACGTCCGGGCTGGTCGAGGTACTCGAGAACGTCAAGCGGCATGTCGTCTCAGGCGGCGGGCCGCATCGGCCGCGCGCCGCCCCTCCTTGATGTCATGAACTCGAATCAGATCGGCACCCCGCGCCACGGCCACGGCATGAACGGCCAGGGTTCCCTCCAGTCGCTCTTCGACCGGGAGGCCGAGGATCTCCCCCAGGAATGACTTCCGCGACGCTCCAACCAGGACCGGGGGCCCGAGGTCGGTGAACCGCTCGATGTTGCGTAGCAGTTCCAGGTTATGGGCCAGGCGCTTTCCGAACCCGATGCCGGGATCGATCACGATCCGATCCCTTCGAACCCCCGCAGACGTTGCCGCGACGATCCGCTTGCCGAGGAACGTGTGGACCTCGGACACGACGTCTTCGTAGACAGGATCCGCCTGCATCGTGCCCGGGGTCCCCTGCATGTGCATCAGGACGACGAATGCCTCCCGATCCGCCACGACGGCGGCCATCTCCGGGTCGAAACGCAGAGCGCTGATATCGTTCACCATCGAGGCTCCCGCCCTCAGCGCCTCCGCAGCCACGGCGGCCTTGGTCGTGTCGACGGACAAGAGGACGTCGGTCCGCCTCCGGATTCCCTCGAGGATCGGGATCACGCGCGCCGTCTCTTCCTCCTCCGGCACCGGAGCGGAACCCGGCCGACTGGACTCGCCTCCGACGTCGATGATGTCGGCGCCGTCTTCCACCATACGCAGCGCCCGCTCGACGGCCGCGGAGGGAGACGGGGCTCGGCTCCTCTCGAAGAAGGAGTCCGGCGTGGCATTCAGGATCCCCACGACGAGCACGCGATCACGCCGCACGATCCACTGCTCCAGATCCAGCATCGCCGAGGAGTATACCCGCGCTGGGCCAGGGGGTCCGAAGCGCGATTTGACGGAGTGTTCCACCCCTTCTACAATCTCGCGACGATCGAACGATTGGGGTGATGATCATCGCTAAGGTGCTATTGACGACGACGATGGACAAGGTTGGCCACGCTGGCGAGGTAGTCAACGTGGCCAGCGGGTTTGCGCGCAACTACCTCTTCCCTCGCGGTCTCGCCATCGAGCCGACGGAGCACAACATGAGTCGCTTCGCCAAGGAGCGGGCCGCGCATGAGGCGGAGCTTGTCCAGCGCGCCGAGAAGGCGCGCCAGCTGAAGGCCCGATTGGCGGATCAGCTTCTCGTCTTCACACGGAAGGCTCACGGGGACGGCCACCTGTACGGGTCGGTGCGGGCGGAAGACATCGCGGCGCAGATTGAGCAAACGATCGGCGAGCCCATCGAGACCTCGAGGATCCGCATGGAGGGGACGATCGAGGCACTCGGCCCGCATGTCGTGACGATCAGCCTGTACAAGGAGATCAGCGTCGACGTCCGTGTCCGCGTCGATGAGGAGGGCAAGAAGGAGGAGTAGCCCTCATGAGCGACGGGTGGGGAGGGGAAACCGTCGCCGGGCGCCTTCGGCTCCTCGGGAGTTGCGAGGAAGGGCTGTCCGACAGCTGGCGGACGAGGCTCGTCGGGCCATGAGGAGCCTCGCCGGCGACGTCCTCCTGATCGCTGTCGCCACGGCGATCTCCCGTCTCCTGGGTCTGGTGAGGGATGCCTCGATTGCCGGCCGATTCGGAGCGTCCGCGGCGTACGACGCGTTCCTCGTCGCCTTCTTCGCAGCGAACCTGCTCCGACAACTTCTGGGAGAAGGAGCCCTGGCGACGGCGTTCGTGCCGATCTACACCGCGATCCAAACGACGGACGAGGAATCCGACCGATTTGCCAGCAACCTTCTCTCGCTTCTGATCGTTCTCTTTCCGATCGTCTGCGCTGTCGGGATCGTGCTTGCTCCATGGTACGTGCCGTTCCTTGCTAGCGGATTCGCGCCGAGCAAGATGGCCCTTGCGGTTTCCCTGGCCCGCGTCATCTTTCCGTTCGTCGCCCTCGTCGGTTTCGGCGCTGTCTTCATGGGGATTCTGAATGCACACCATCGATTCTTCGCGCCGGCGTTCGCCCCGGTGTGGTTCAACGTGGGAATGATCGGGGGAGCCCTCGTCCTGGCTCCCCATTTCTCGACGCCGGTGTATGGACTCGCCGTGGGTGTCCTTGCGGGAGGCGCCGGACAGCTCCTGTCGCAACTTCCTGCTCTCCGCAGGGCCGGCTTTCGTTTCTCGTTCACGCTGTTCCCGGTCCACAGCGGGGTATGGTTGCTGCTGCGCAGGATGGCGCCGGCGCTGTTTGTTCTTGCCGTCTCGGAGGTCAACCTGCTCGTCGACAACAAGCTTGCCTCCTACCTCGCGGATGGGAGCATCGCGGCGCTGCAGTACGGGATGAGGCTGTTCCAGCTTCCCTTAGGGGTTCTCGCGGTCAGCATTGCCACGGCCCTGCTGCCGCGGCTGTCCATGGCGGAGTCCGAACGTGACTCGGCGCGGTTCGCCGGGTACGTCGGCGACGGCCTGGCCGCCACGGCCCTCGTCCTCGTGCCGGCCGCCGCCGGACTGGCGCTGCTCGGAGGAGACGTGATCCGACTCCTGTTCGAGCATGGGAGCTTCGCCGCCGCCGATACGCTTCGCACCGCGCGCGTTCTCTCGTTCTACCTTGTCGGGCTTCTGCCGTACGGCTGGGTGTACGTTCAGGTTCGTGCGTGCTATGCGCTCGGTCGGACGATGGTTCCCCTGATGGCCACCCTCGCGTCGGTGGCGACCAACGTCGCTCTCGACCTGGCTCTCGTCGGTTCGATGCACGAGGGCGGTCTGGCGCTCGCCACCGGGATCGCCGGCGGTGTCAACGCGGCGGTGCTCCTGGTGTTCCTGCGGAGGGAAACGCCCTGGACTCCGCTGCTGAAGCGGTTGGCGCTCGTTGGAGTCGGTGCGGTCGCGATGTCGGGATTCGTGTTCGCGGCACAGTGGGCTGTTCGATCGATGTCGGTCGCCGTTCGGGTCTTCGCCCCACTGGTCCTCGGACTTCTCGTCTACGGGCTGTTCGTCCGCCGCACGCGCCTGTGGGCGCTCATCCGGCGCACTCACGCCGCCCCGGCTCAGCTGTCGTAGCCCAGGATTCGCTGTGCGTCTGCCGAGAGACGGTCCGCCGTCCACGGCGGATCCCACACGACGCGGACCGCGACATCCACGCCGGGTAGGGCCTGTCGAATCGCTTCCTCCGCGTCCGAGGCGATGAGTCGGCCCATCGGACAACCGGAACTCGTCAGCGTCATGTCGACATCGACTCGCCCGCCCCCGAGCCGCACGTCGTAGATCAGGCCGAGGTCGACGATGCTGATCCCCAGCTCCGGATCGGTCACGCCGCGGAGCGCCGCCATCACGTGTTCCTTCGTCATGTCACGAAACCTCCCAGGCGGGCTGCCGCGCCCTCTCAGGGCCACGAAAGCCCTTCCGACACCGTGCGGCCCCAGCAGTCGGCGGCGAGTATCTCCGCGAGACCGCTCCCGCGTTTCCCTCGGCCCTCCACCTCCGCCTGCCAGCGGTCGAAGACGGTCGCCAGCCCCGCAGCGATCCCGGGGAACGGGATCTCTCCGTGGAGGAAGCGCCGTACAAGGACTTCGTCAGCGCCGTTGAGGGCCGCCGGTGCGCTCCCGCCCTCTCGAGCCGCCGCGAGAACCGTCGCAAAGGCAGGATACCTTGCGGGATCGAGAGGACGAAACTCGAAGGCGAGCGGCGCCGAGAAGTCCAGCCGCGGCAGCTTCGTTGCGTGCCGGTCCGGGTACGTGAGCGCGTACTGGATCGGAATCCGCATGTCGTGACTCGCAAGCTGGGCGAGGACCGAGCCGTCGCGATACTCGACCAGCGAGTGGATGAGCGAGGCGGGATGAAGGACCACGCTGACCTCGTCGAGCGAGACATCGAAGAGGTAGTGGGCCTCAATGACTTCGAAGGCCTTGTTGACCATCGTGGCGGAGTCGATCGTGATTCTCGCCCCCATCGCCCAAGTGGGGTGGCAAAGCGCATCCCGGGGCGTGACGCGCGCGAGCTCGCGCGGATCGGTGTCGCGAAAGGGTCCTCCGGACGCCGTGAGGATGACGCGACGAACGTCCCCGCGGCGACCCGCATCCAGGCATTGCAGCACGGCGCTGTGCTCGCTGTCGATCGGGAGGATGCGGCCGCGCCCCTCGTGGAGCGCGGCGCGGACCAGCGACCCGCCGATGACAAGGCTCTCCTTGTTCGCCAGGGCGACGACGCACCCCCGCGACACCCCGGCGAGGGTGGGCAGGAGTCCTGCGGCGCCAACAAGGGCGTTGACCACGACATCCACGCCGCTCTCCGAAGCGAGGGTCCTCGGTCCGTCCCCGCCGCGGACGACGCGGAGGTGGGGAAAGCGCGCTTCGAGCCTCTGGGCGTGGGGCTCGGACAGGACCGAGACGATGTCCGGGCGGACGCGCTCAATCTGCTGCTCGAGGAGCTCGACGTTCGAGCCGGCGGCCAGACCGACGACCCGCAGCGGGATCCCCGCTGCCTGGAGGCGCTCTACAACATCAAGGGTTTGGGTTCCGATGGATCCAGTCGAGCCCAAGACCACGACGTTTCGCGTTTGGGGCGTCATCCGGCGGCGGGAGATGGAAGCAGCTGGTTCAGGAACCCCGTGAGCTCGTCGCCCGAGATCTCCTCGCGAGACAAGACCTCGGCGGCCAGCTTGTCCAGTGCCTCCCGGTGGCTGGTGAGCAGCCGCTTGGCCTTCTCGTAGGCGCCGATCAGGAGCCCGCGGATCTCGCGGTCGGCCAGCGACGAGATCTCCTCGGAGTGCTCGTTCGACTTGATGATGTCCTCGCCGAGGAAGACGTTGACCCGATCTCTTCCCAAGCTGATGGGACCGAGCTCCTCGTTCATCCCCAGCTCGATAACCATCTTCGTGGCCAGCTGCGTCGCCTCTCGGAGGTCGCTGCCGGAGCCTGCGGCAAACTCGCTGAACACGATTTCCTCGGCGGCGCGGCCCCCGAGCATTGCGGCCAGTTCGTCCTTGAACTCCTGTTCCGTGGGGTTGTAGCGCTCTTCGAGCGGCAGCGACTGTGTGACACCCATCGATCCGTGGGAGCGCGGGAGGATCGAGATCTTGTGGACCACGTTGTCTGCAGGCTTCAGCAGGAAACCGAGCAGCGTATGACCGCTCTCGTGGTACGCGGTGACCTTCCTCTCCTTCTCGGTGGGGACGACGCTCTTCCGCCGCAGGCCAAGGAACAAGCGGTCGGTCGCCTCCTCGAAGTCCGACATCTCGATCGTGTCCTTGTCCTTTCGAGCGGCAAGGAGCGCCGCCTCATTGCAGAGATTGCGCAGATCGGCTCCCACAAAGCCAGGTGTCTTTCGGGCAAGGATCTCCGACTTCACGTCCGCGGCGATCTTCCGCGTCTTCAGGTGGACGTTCAGGATGGCGACGCGGTCGCGGAGCGCCGGGTACGGCAGTTGGACGCTGCGGTCAAAACGGCCCGGGCGCAAGAGCGCCGGGTCCAGAACGTCCGGGCGGTTCGTGGCCGCAAGGATGATGATCCCGCGGTTCGGTTGGAATCCATCCATCTCGGCGAGAAGCTGGTTCAGGGTCTGTTCGCGTTCGTCGTGACCACCGCCCAGCCCGGCGCCGCGCTTCCGCCCGACCGCGTCGATCTCGTCGATGAAGATGATGCACGGCGCGCTGGCCTTCGCCTTCTCGAACATGTCGCGCACGCGCGCCGCGCCGACTCCGACGAACATCTCGACAAAGTCCGATCCGCTGATCGAGAAGAACGGCACCTTCGCTTCCCCGGCGATGGCCTTGGCGAGGAGCGTCTTCCCCGTCCCCGGCGCGCCGACGAGCAGGATCCCCTTCGGGATCTCCGCCCCGAGCTTGGAGAAGCGGCGTTGGTCCTTCAGGTACACGACGATCTCTTCGACTTCTTCCTTGACCTCATCGATTCCCGCAACGTCGGCAAACGTCGTCTGGGTCATGTCCGGGTTGACCAGCTTCGCCTTCGACTGCCCGAACGAGATGGCCCCGGCCCCGGTTTGGGTTCGCCGCATGATGTAGATCCAGACCGCAATCAAGAGCACGATGGGCAAGAGAGAAACCAGGATCGACAGCAGCAGGCTGTTACCCGAAGGAGCCGCGTACTCCAAAGGATCGACGGATTGGAGGAGGAAGTCGTGATACAGCGCAGCGTCCTGCGGCAGGCGGACCGTCACCTCGCTCCCGGCCGGGATGCGCGTTCCGTCGCTGAGGACGGCGCTTTCCCTCATCACGGCGACCGCCTGCGCCGAATCCTCTTTCACGGTGACGGAGGCGATCAGCCCCTGCCCGGCCGCCTCGCGGAACTCCGAGTAGGACAACTCCTGTCGATCGCCACGAGGGCCAAGCCAGGACTGGAGCGCGATGAGCGCGAGGATGACGACGATCGTGATGAA
>JAQTVA010000069.1 GCA_028707055.1 Candidatus Bipolaricaulis sp.
CTCTGAACGATCGCTCACCTCGACGGTTACGTATCCGGAGTACTGCCCCGCGACCAAGACGTCCACGACCGCGTCAAGGTCGAGCACTCCCTCGCCGAGCGCGCGATGAGCTTGGCCGTCGCTGGACATGTCGTGGAGATGGATGTTCGCCAGGATCGGAAGGGCGCAACGAAGCGCGGCCAGAGGCGGCTCGTCGTTCTGCAGGGCATGGCCGATGTCGAGGGTGCCTCGCGCGTGAGGCACCTTCTCGACAAGGTGAACCAGATCGTTCGTGGTTCGAGGGTAGCAGAGTGAAGACAGAATCCCTCGTTCAGCCTGCAGATTCTCCACAGCAACGACCACACCGGCGCGTCGCCCGTACGCCGCCAATTCCCGCAGGTTCTCCTGCAGGATGTCCTGGGCGCAGGTCTCTTTGCGCAGGTCGTCGGCGTACGTGGCTCCTCCATGGACAGTCATGACCTCGGCGCGAAGCAGCGCGCAGACGTCGATGGTCGCCTTCATCTCCTCAAGGGTGCGGCTGCGCATGGGTTCTTCTGGAGCGATGAGCGAGGTCCACAGGAACGGGGCGTGCACGAGGACTCTGAAAGCGCGAAGCAGCGCGCGAAGGTCCCCGCCGTGTTGTTCCAGGAGCCACCGATTGCCTCTCCAGTGCTCAATCCAGACCTCAACAAAGTCCGGCGCAGCCTGCTCTGCGAGCTCACATCTCCTGCGCCAGATGGCTTGATCGTCCCCTACGATGCTGACGAGAGCGCCAATGCCCAGCTTCATGTGCACCCTGTCCATGAGACTCCTTGCGAAGGTGGAACGAGCGCGGGGCCTGCCTCTGACGGCAGGCCCCGCGGGCTTCACTTCTGAATGTAGAGTCCCTGCAGATCGAGAACGTAGATACCCAGCATGCGATATCCCATGACGTTCCGCTTCATGGCCTCGAGTCCGTGGGGAACCTGGATCCAAGCGAGCACAGCGTCGCTCGCAACGAGGGTCTGGACCGCAGCGTAGATGACCTTCCGCTCTTCGATGTTGTCGGTGGCAACGCCGGCCGCCAAGAGCTGGCGCACGAACGGGTTCGCGTACTGCCAGTAGTACTCGGAGTTCCCTTCCGCATCCACCTTGGTGAAGGGTTTGACGAAGCCGGCGGCGGGGTCAAGTCCCAAGTCGCCCGCGATGACCGTCATGTCGTAGTCCCACTCCGAGTAGACCCTGTCGAGCCACACTCCCCACTCGACGATTTCGAGCTTGCAGCGGATACCGACTTCCTCTAGCTGGGCGGCGATCAGCTCGCCCGTGCGCACGTGATACTGGTAGGGAGCTGGCAGCGCGATCGTCGCCGCGAATCCATCGGGATACCCTGCTTGTGCCAGGAGTTCTCGGGCCTTCGCGGGATCATGAGGGTACATCCCGGTCATGTCGACGTAGTAGGGGTTCGACGGAGGCATGTGCGAGGCGATCGGGCTGCCCCACTCGGACCGCATGTTCGTGGCCGTGATGATCTCGTTCCGGTCAATCGCGTAGTTGATGGCCCGGCGGACCAGGACGTTGTCGAACGGGGCCCGCGCGTTGTTGAAGATCAGGTGCTGAACGAGGTTCTGTGGACTCGAGACCACCTTGAACATGGGATTGGTCTCAAGCTGGACCGCGTTCTCTGGAAGCATGAGATCGACCATGTCCACCCCTCCGGCGAGCAGTGCGTTCAGAGAAGCGGCCTGGTCGGGGATGAACTTGAAGACGACTTCATCAAGGTACGGGAGCTCAGGATTCCAGTACTGCGGGTTCTTGGCCAACGTGAGGCTGTCTCCTGCGGCCCACTTGGAGAACATGAACGGCCCCGTGCCGATGGGGTGCGTGCGCAGCGACTCCATGTCGGAGCCAGACGGGATGATGCCAACGCCCTTTCCGGCGGCCACGCTATCCGGGAACGAGGCGACAACCTCGCTGAGCTCAAAGCGAACCGTCAACGGGTCCACAACGACGACTTGCTGGAGCGCCGACGACCCTGTCACGTTGGGCGATCCGGTGGCCGGATTGTAGAGCGTATCCCACGTGTACTTGACGTCCTCTGCGGTCATGGCGCTTCCATCGTGGAATGTGACGTTGGGGCGCAGATGGAAAGTGTAGTGGACGCCGCCTCCAACGTTCTCAACCTCATAGCTCGTGGCCAGGCAGGGGACAAGGTCTCCGTCCGCGGTGTATCGCAGCAGCGGCTCGACGATGTTGTACATGACGATCTGCATGGCCGCCGCCGCCGGGGTCAGAATCAGGTTGAGGCCGTCAGGCTCAGCCATGACGGCGATCCGAAGCGTCCCTCCGTAGGATTGGGCCAACGCTCCAACAGACAACACCCCCAAGACCAGACCGAGAACCACTCCAAGTGCATAACGTCTAGACATCAATGCCTCCCAAACGCTCCTTACTCAGTGCCATGCAACACTCCCCAGCTTCTCAAGAAACCACTCGGCACGTCCTTCTCCTCCATCACCTCCTCCCTCAGCAAGCCGCCACGGAGGCCGGACATCGATCCCCTCGCAGAACGCGCGGTCGTGTGCTGTTGCGCACCGCATGGGAGCCAAGTCCCCCGCGTGGCCGAACTGAGGAGCTCCCTTCCTCCTCCTTGTGCTCATGCAGCGGGGAGGTCGCCCGCTTCCCCAAGCGCCTCTCCCTGTGGTTGTCACGGGACGACCTCCCTAATCCCCTGTGCCGATCAACCGCGGATCGGTGATCTGTCGGATGCCGTCTCCCAAGAGGTACAAGCCAAGCACGAACAGAGCGATGGCTACGCCGGGGAAAATGGCCAGCCATGCATCGATCCCCATATAGGTTTGAGCCTCCTTGAGCATCCTCCCCCAGCTCGGGATCGGCGGCTGAACCCCCAATCCGAGGTAGCTCAATCCCGCTTCCGACAACAGAGCTCCCGCAAAGGCGATCGTCGCCTGCACGACGACCGTGGACGCCATGTTCGGCACGATGTGCCGCCAGGCCGCCGTCCAGCGGGATCGACCGATCGCGTACGCAGCCTGGACGTACTCCTCCTCTCGGATGGAGAGAACGCCGCTTCGAGCGAGTCTCGCAAACCCCGGCGTGCTGGCAATGCCAATCGCCACCATGCCGCTCAGAATGCCTGGACCGATCACCGACACAAGGAGGATGGCCAACACCACAGCGGGGAAGGCGTAAAGGATGTCCATCCAACGCATGACGACTTCATCCACCCACGCGCCCGCCATTCCCGCCAACACCCCGAGGAGAGTGCCCAGCACAAACGCGATGCCCACCGCCACAATCCCGACCAAGAGAGAGGTCTGAGACCCGACCATGATGCGGCTCAGGGTGTCGCGCCCATACTCATCCGTCCCGAGGAGGTGCACGAGGTTCGGGGGCTCAAAGCGACCCCCGATGTCAATCTTGGTGATGCTGTGCGGCGTGTAGAAGAAACTGACGAGGCTCATGAGGATGACCGCGCCCGTGAGGACGATTCCGGAGATCAGATTGAGCGTCCACCGACGTCTTTGAAAGCGCCTTGCGGAACCCGAGGTTCGCCTCGGATCGCGGGTGTTGCGTCGTCGGGTCTTTCTCACAT
The DNA here is from genome assembly GCA_028707055.1 of Candidatus Bipolaricaulis sp. Taxonomy (GTDB): domain Bacteria; phylum Bipolaricaulota; class Bipolaricaulia; order UBA7950; family UBA9294; genus JAPLGD01. The sequence continues at coordinate 3,575 of JAQTVA010000069.1, forward strand.
CCGCTCCCTCACTCCAGTCGGATCCGTGGGTCCAGCAACGCGTAGGAGACATCGACCAAGAAGTTCGTGACGACAATCAGCGCGGTGATGAACAAGACGATGTCTTGCACGACGGGAAGATCGCGCATGCCGATCGCCATGAACGCGAACCGTCCGAGGCCGGGAAGATAGAAGACGCTCTCGATGACGATCGTCCCGGCCAGCAGAGAGGCAAACTGCATTCCGATAACGGTTCCCAGAGGAATCAGCGCGTTGCGGAGGGCATGTCGATAGAGCACGGACCGCTCGCTGATTCCCTTGCTTCGGGCCGTTCGGATGTAGTCCTGCGCCATGACATTGAGCAAGGCCGAACGCCCAAGCCTCGCGATCGATGCCGCACAGATGAGACCCAACGCCACGGCGGGAAGAAGGAGCGACTTCACGGCTCCCAAGAAGCTCTCGGACCAGGGGATGAAGCCTCCTGCAGGAAGCCATCCAAGCCGCACGCCGAAAACCAGCATCAGGAGGATGCCCATCCAGAAGGCCGGCACGGCCAGCCCGACCTGCGAGAACATCATCAGTAGATAGTCGCCGAGTTTGTTCTTGCGGTAGGCAGAGTACACGGCCGCCGGGATGCCGGCGGCAACGGCGAACAGCATGGCCATGACCGCCAAGGGACCTGTCACCGCAAACCGGGAGACGATCAACTGGGATATGGGCTCGCGATAGCGGACGGATTCGCCCAGCCGACCGGTCAGAACCCCCTGGACCCACCGCACATACTGAACGTAGATCGGCCCCGTGAGCCCCAGCTTGTCTCGAAGCACCGCCAGGGAGTTCTCATCCGCGTCCGTGCCAAGAATGATCTGGGCGGGGTCCCCGGGAATGATCCGCATAACGACGAAGATCAGAATGGAGATGACGATCAGGGACAGTGCGAGCGTCATCAGCCTTCGCAGCAGGTATCTATACACGAGAACCCTGTTCCTTGTCGTGGAGTTGCCGGGCCTCTCGCGGTCTGCAGAGACCGGCCGTGAGCCCTGTGGCCTGCCTGGCGTTGCGCGCCGCCGCCCACCAGACGGCGATTCGGTACCTGCACCAGCGGTGGAGCGAGACCCGCTTAGGCATGCGGCCTCCCCGCGGCACCCTTTCGATGACTGCGAGTTGCGCTTCTTCCCGCCTTGCTTCCTCGCACGCGCCGAGTGGTCGCCCCGCGCACGAGCTCTGTCGCGAAGACCTTCCCCGCCACGTCGGACGCCCCGCCCAGCTGCTTCGCGAGGAGCGCCATGGCCTCTCGCCCGATTTCAAAGGAAGGAATGCGCACGCTCGTCAGCTCGGGGACGACGAGCTGGGTCCACGGGACATGATCGAAGCCTGCCACGCCGATGTCTCCAGGCGCCAGCAGCCCGCGAGACTCCGCGGCGCGAAGCGCGCCAATGGCCATCAGATCATTGGCCGCGATGATCGCATCGGGTTCCTTCTCTCGGAGCATCTTGAGAGACAGACGCCGTCCGGACTCATAGGTGAAGTCCCCGCGCGCAATCGCCACAGGCGTGACGCCATGGACGGCCATGGACTCCTCAAATCCGGCCAATCGGTCTTCGGCCGTGCTCACGCCGGCCGGCCCTGCGAGATAGCCCACGCGCCGATACCCGAGCATGAGGAGATAGGAGGTCAACTCATAGCTCCCCTCGGCGTTGGCGGCTCCGATCTCCGGATACCCCTGCACTCGGCGATCGGCGATCACGATCTGGAGGCCCTCCTGCGTCAGTCGCTCCAGTCGAGCGCAGTCCGGACTGGAGACCGGCACCAGTACCGCGCCATCGAGCCCCTCCGTGGAAAGCAGGTTCAGGTTCTGCAGTTCCTTTCCGCAGGAGTTTTCGCTGTCGCAGATCAGGGTGCAGTAGCCCCGTTCTACGGCCAGGGACTCGACACCGCGGGCGAGCAAGGAGAAGAAGGGATTGGCGATGTCCGGCAGGATCACGGCGACCACGTGCGAGGCCTTGGCCCGGAGGCGCTGCGCCGCGCGCTCCGGCGTGAAGCTCAGTTCGGCGATCGCCCGGAGAATCTTCTCGCGGGTCTCCGGCCGCATCTGGGTCTTGTCCCGTCCGGAGAGCACCCGGGAAACACTGGTCGAGGAGACCCCTGCGCGTGCCGCCACATCGCGTATCGTCGTCTTCGTCCTCGACATGTCGATCGAAACGATTTCCGAAATCGTTACCTGACCGTAGCACAATCCGCCGCCACCATCAAGCCGCCATTGCGGGAAGTCTCTGTAGAATAGCGTTCTAATGCATTGCTGAGCCCCGAGGCGCTACGGCCCCTCGCGAGCGGCCGATCGCCACCCCGGCGACGCGGGGCCGACCTTCGCGCCCAACCAACAGGGACAGGCCCAGGCGACGGAGAGGCTACTTCTGAGTCACCCAGCGGGATCGCACCGCCGGCCAGCCAGCTGAAGACGAAGCCTGTCGTCCACAGCGAGTCGGCGCTCTTTCGACGCGGCGGACGGCGGCGGCGGGCCAGCGACCGCCCCGAAGTCCGCGGTCCGTATGCTTGCTCCCATCTCGATGGTAACGATTCCATGCCTGAACTGCGTCCCGTGCCCCGTCTCCTGGTCTCTGCGGCGGATCGCCCGTTAGAATCAGGGATTCGGGGTCCTAGGTTCGTGGGTGGACGAATCCGCCCAGGCGAGGCATCATCTCGCGGCAGTTCACACGACGTGGGAGCCTAGGGAAAGGCTGACTGGGTCTCGTGCAGCCAGCTGGAGGAGCTGTCTCATGGTGAGGAAGGAAGGAGCGGCCGGGATCGTCGGCGAACACACGTATGGAACGTGGCAGCCACAGGCATCGTGGAAGACGCCCCTGCACATCGCGCGTGCGGAGGGCGTGTTCTTCTTCGACCAAAGCGGCAAGCGATACCTGGACTTCTCTTCGCAATTGATGTGCTCCAACCTGGGGCACGGCAACCAGGCGATCATCGATGCGATCTGCCGACAGGCGCGGGAGCTGCCGTACGTGGCTCCGTCCTTCTCGTGCGACGCCAAGGAGGCGGCGGTCGCGGCGATGCTCGAGGTGTTGCCCCCGGGGCTCGACCGGATGTTCTTCTCGACGTCGGGGACGGAGGCGAACGAAGCGGCGCTCAAGCTGGCACGCCAGATCGGCCGGAAGGACGGCAAGTACAAGGTCATCTCTCGCTACCGGTCGTATCACGGCTCGACCGCGGCCAGCATTGCGCTGACGGGGGACCCGCGCCGATGGGCGGCGGAACCGTCGTCCGCCCTCCCCGGGGTGGTCTTCGCCCCGGACGCGTACTGCTACCGCTGCCCGTTTGGGCTGTCGCACCCGCAGTGCGGCATCCGCTGCGCCGAGTACGTCGAGTACATGATCGAGGAAGAGGGCCACATCGCGGCGATGATCGTCGAGCCCGTGGTCGGCACGAACGGCATCATCGTGCCCCCCGATGAATACCTCCCACGGATCCGGGAGATCACCCGGAAGCACGGCGTGCTCCTGATCGCCGATGAGGTCATGAGTGGCTGGTACCGGACGGGGACGGCCTTCGCCGTGGATCGCTGGGGCGTCGTCCCGGACATCCTGACGACGGCGAAGGGGTGTTCGGGGGCGTACACACCCGTCGCGATCACCGTGACGAGCGGCGCGATCAAGGACGCGTTCGAGACGATGGCGTTCAGTCACGGTCACACATACACAATGCACCCGCTCGCCCTGTCGGCGATTCCGCCGGCGGTGTCCGAGTACAAGAAGCTGGTGGCGAGCGGTCGGCTGAGGAAAGTCAGCGACCACCTCGGACGCCGTCTCCGGGAGCTTGCCGACCGGCACGCGAGCGTCGGCGACGTACGGGGAATCGGTCACTTCTGGGCCGTCGAGCTGGTGCGCGATCGCACGACCAAGGAGCCGTTCAACACCAAGGCCGACAAGGCGGCGCTTCGTCCCCTCATGACGTCGAAGATCTCGGCGACCCTGCTCGAACGGGGCGTCTACCTCTCCAACTGGTACAACCACTTCGTCGTCGCGCCGCCGCTCATCATCAGCGAAGCGGAGGTCGATCTGGGGATCGAGGCCCTCGACGAGGCGCTGACGTTGGCCGATCG
>JAQTVA010000070.1 GCA_028707055.1 Candidatus Bipolaricaulis sp.
GCGAGGAGTTCCCGGCGTTCGACGATCGGGCGAAGGCCGTCTTTCGGCGCGAAGCCGTCGACCGCATCTCCGCGTCGATCCGCAAGGATCTCGCCGCGCTCGGCATTCGCTTCGACGCGTTCTTCAGCGAGGAGACGCTGCACCGTGCGGGGAAGGTCGACGCCGCGCTCGCCGAGTTGCGCGAGCGCGACGCGGCCTACGACAAGGATGGAGCGGTGTGGCTGCGTGCCGACCATGTCCCGGGCGGGAAGGACTCGGTCCTCATCCGCAGTGACGGACGTCCGACGTATCTCATGGTCGACATCGCTTATCACATCGACAAGCGCGCGCGCGGTTTCGAGTACGTGATCAACGTTCAGGGCGCCGATCACGTGGTCGAACAGGCGTGCATGCAGGCCGCCCTCGCGGCGCTCGGTTTCGAGCCCGGTTTCCTTCGATACGCGGTGCACCAGTTCGTGAGCCTGAAGGAGGGGGGAGAGGTTCAGCGAATGTCGACGCGCGCCGGACGGTTCGTGACCCTGCGCGATCTCCTCGATGAGGTTGGCGCCGACATCGTGCGCTACTTCATGATCTCGAGGAAGCCGGAGGCGCACCTCGACTTCGACCTCGATCTGGCCCGGAGTCAGTCGCTCGACAATCCCGCGACGTACATCCAATACGCGCACACGAGGATCTGCGCCGTCTTTCGCAAGGCCGCGGGAGATGCGCGGAGCGTTCCCGCCGACACCGACTGGAGTCGCGTCGACCTCGCGCCGCTCGTCGAACGAGAGGAGCTTGAACTGATCAAGAGGCTCGATGAGTTCCCCGACGTGCTCGAGGTTGCGGCGACATCCTTCGCCCCGCACCTCGTCCCCGAGTACGCACTCGGCATCGCCCGCGCCTTCCACGGGTACTACGACCGCCATCGCGTGCTGTCGGACGATGCGGCGATGACCCTCGCGCGGCTCGCCCTCTTGCGGGCGATCGGCCTCGTGCTGCGGCGCTCCCTCGGCATCCTCGGGATGGCCGCGCCGGAGGCGATGTGACCGCCTGGTTCGACCGCCTCAAGTCGGGTCTCCAGAAGACTCGCGCCGGGCTCGCAGATTCGCTCAGCGCGGTCCTTCGAGGCCGCAAGGGTCTCACCGACGCCGATCTCGAAGCGCTCGAGGAGATTCTGATCTCGGGCGACGTGGGCGCGAACCTCTCCGCGAGCCTCGTGAGCGAGCTCCGCGTCGCCTCACGCAGAGATCCCGGCGACCCGCTCGACCTCCTGCAATCGATCCTGGTCGCCCGACTCGCGCAGGAGGACCGCTCGCTCCGCCTCCGCGCGGATGGGGCCCCGACCGTGCTCCTCGTCGCCGGGGTGAACGGCGCCGGGAAGACGACGACGATCGCTAAGATCGCCGCGCACCTTCGCGCCGAGCAGCCGGCGCTGCCGATCACGTTCGCCGCGGCGGACACCTTTCGCGCTGCGGCCGTCCTGCAACTCGGGATTTGGTCCGAGCGGATTGGCGCCGACCTGGTTCGGCATCAGGAGGGTGCCGACCCGTCTGCCGTCGTCTTCGACGCGGTCGATCACGTCGAGCGGACGGGGGGCGTGCTGCTGATCGACACGGCCGGCCGCCTCCAGACCAAACACAACCTCATGGAAGAGCTGCGAAAGATCGAGCGGACCGTGGTTCGCAAGCTGGGGCGGCCGTCGGATGAGCGGCTCCTTGTGCTCGATGCGACCACGGGGCAGAATGGCATCGCGCAGGCCGAGCGCTTTCACGCGGCCATCGATCTGACCGGCCTCGTCCTCACGAAGCTCGACGGCACGGCCAAGGGCGGCGTGATTCTCTCCATCCGCGAGTCGCTCGGATTGCCGATCCTGTTCGTCGGCGTCGGCGAGTCCGCGGAGGACCTGCACGCCTTCTCCGCCGGGGAGTTCGTCGAGGCGCTCTTCGCGGAATAGGCCGAAGGCGACCGCGCATACGGAGGTGCGCTTGGAATGAAGAACGTCTACTTCTTCAGCAAGGGCCAGTCGGACGGCAACGCAGCGATGAAAGAGTTGCTCGGCGGGAAGGGAGCGAACCTCGCGGAGATGGCCGAGCTCGGAATCCCCGTCCCCCCAGGATTCACGATCACCACGCACGTCTGCGCCCACTACCAGGAACACGGCGGCGTGTACCCGAAGGGGCTGGAGGAAGAGGTCGCCGAGCATCTGAAGAAGCTCGAGCAAGCGACCGGCAAACGGTTCGGCGACGCGGAGAACCCGCTCCTCGTCTCGGTGCGCTCCGGGGCTGCGGCGTCGATGCCCGGGATGATGGACACCATCCTCAACCTGGGCTTGACCGACAAGACAGTCGAGGGGCTCGCCGCCAAGTCCGGGAATCGCCGCTTCGCGTACGACTCGTACCGGCGACTCATTCAGATGTACGGCGATGTCGTCATGGGACTCAAACCGGAGACCGAAGCCGACCTCGACCCGTTCGAGGTCATCCTCGACGAGGTGAAGAAGGAGTCCAAGGCGAAGCTGGATACGGACCTTGACGCCGACGCCCTCAAGGGCCTTGTCGAGCGATTCCAGGCGGCGATCGAGACGCGGGTCGGGCGGCCGTTCCCCCAGGATCCGAAGGAGCAGCTGTGGGGAGCGATCGAGGCCGTCTTCCGATCGTGGAACAACCCGCGCGCGATCAAGTACCGTGAGCTGTACGACATCCGAGGACTCCTCGGCACCGCCGTGAACGTGCAGTCGATGGTGTTCGGCAACATGGGCGAGGGGTGCGGCACGGGCGTGGCGTTCACGCGGAACCCGGCGACCGGCGAGAACGCCTTCTACGGCGAGTACCTCATGAACGCCCAGGGAGAGGACGTCGTGGCCGGCATCCGAACCCCCCAACCGATCTCGACGCTCGAGAAAGAGATGCCGCAGAACTACAAGGAGCTGCTTGCGATCCGAACGAAGCTCGAACAGCACTACCGCGACATGCAGGACATCGAGTTCACGATCGAGAGCGGGCACCTCTACATGCTCCAGACGCGGAACGGCAAGCGGACCGCGGCGGCCGCCGTCCGAATCGCCGTCGAGATGGCCGAGGACGGGATGATCGACCGCAAGGAAGCCCTCCGCCGCGTCACGCCGGAGCAGATCGACCAACTGCTGCACCCGACGTTCGCTCCGAGGGACGAGGCGCAGGCCGTCCAGTTGACCCGAGGACTGCCGGCGAGTCCAGGCGCGGCGACGGGCTCGGTGGTGTTCTCGGCGGAAGCGGCCGAGGCCGCGGCGGCCGCCGGAAAGCGCGTCGTTCTCGTGCGGATTGAGACGTCGGCGGAAGACATCGGAGGAATGAACGCCGCGCAAGGGATCCTGACCGCGCGCGGAGGGATGACGAGCCACGCGGCCGTCGTGGCGCGCGGCATGGGGAAGTGCTGCGTCGCCGGCGCAGGGGATCTCTCGATCCACTACGCCAAGGGGTACTTCACCGTGGGCGGGAAGACCGTCCGCGCGGGCGACCCGATCAGCCTGAACGGCACTACCGGCGCTGTCTACAAGGGCGAGATCTCGACGCAAGACCCTGAACTCGCCGGGCACTTCGGCACGCTCCTCGGTTGGGCGGACGAGGTTCGCAAGCTCGGAATCCGAACCAACGCGGATACGCCCCACGATGCCATCGTCGCCGTGAAGTTCGGCGCGGAAGGGATCGGGCTTTGCCGGACCGAGCACATGTTCTTCGAGGGGGATCGCATCATCGCGGTGCGGGAGATGATCCTCGCGGAGAACGAGGCCGGACGCCGTGCGGCTCTCGAGAAGCTCCTTCCCATGCAGCGTGGCGACTTCGAGGGGATCTACAAGGCCCTGGACGGCCGGGCGGCCACGATTCGGCTCCTCGATCCCCCGCTGCACGAGTTCCTCCCGCACGACGTCGCCGGGCAGGAAGAGGTCGCCGAGGTCATGCGCGTCTCCGTCAGCGTGATTCGCGAGAAGGTGGAGTCACTCCACGAGTTCAACCCGATGCTCGGCCACCGCGGCTGCCGCCTCGGGATCACCTTCCCCGAAATCTCGGAGATGCAGGCCCGGGCGATCATGGAGGCCGCGTGCAACGTCCACAAGAAGGGCACGAAGGTGCGCCCGGAGATCATGATTCCGCTCGTCGGGCACGTGCGGGAGTTGAAGCTCCAGCGGGACCTCGTCGAGCGCACGGCCGAGGAGGTCCTGAAGGAGAACGGGCTGACCAAGAAGGAGATCCCGTACCTGATCGGGACGATGATCGAGGTGCCGCGCGCCGCGGTCACCGCCGACGAGATCGCCCAGGAGGCCGAGTTCTTCAGCTTCGGAACGAACGATCTCACCCAGATGGGGTGCGGATTCTCGCGAGACGACTCCGGTCGTTTCCTCAAGGACTACGTCGCTCTCGGGATCTACGAGAAGGATCCGTTCCAGGTCCTCGACCGAGACGGGGTCGGCAAGCTCGTCGCCATGGCGTGCGAGCTGGGGAAGAAGACGCGGCCGTCGATCAAGCTCGGCATCTGCGGCGAGCACGGCGGAGACCCCGCCTCGATCCACTTCTGCCACCGCGTGGGCCTCAACTACGTGAGCTGCAGCCCGTATCGGGTGCCGATCGCCCGCCTGGCCGCCGCTCAAGCCGCGATCCTTGACAAGGCTTGAGAGGCCGTGACCCAGAAGAGATAGACGAGGTGCGAAGGAGAATTGCGCTCGAGAGGGTGGCGTCACCGCGCTGCCCTCTCTTCTTCTTTTCCGATTCCGGCGCGGCCGCCGAGGCCGTGGCATGGCGCGGCTTGCCGCGAGAGGCCTGATCTTCCGCCGTGTTCGACATGGCGAAGTCACGCGCCCTTCGTCCTTGGGACATGGAGTCGACCCTCACGGTCGACGAGCGCGGGGGCCCGCGCCGCGGCGGCTCGCTTCGAGGCGTCCCAGGATCCGGGCCAGGGATGCGCGGACGAGGCGGAACGAGCGCAGGATCTTCGCTTTGTCGTCGCTCGGGTCCGAGACCTCCAGGGTGAGGTGGCCTTGGTACGCGCCGTCGACCAGTTCCTGCAAGAAGTCGTCGACGTCGAGGACTCCCGTACCCAGCTCCTGATGCGCGACGCCCTGGCTCGTCATATCGTGGAGGTGGATGTTCTCGAGAACCGGCAGCGCCCGTCGAAGCGCGGCGACGGGCGACTCGTTGTTCTGCAGCGCGTGGCCGATGTCGAGCGTGGCGCGAACCCCGGGAGTGCGCGCGACGACCGCGCACAGGTCCGCCGTGGTCTTGGGGTACACGACGGCGGGCGGAAGCCCTCCGACTCCGGGGCAGTTCTCGATCGCGAGCGTCGTGCCCGCGGAGCGAGCCCGACGAACAAGTCGATCGAGGTTCTCCGCAAGGATCTCGTCCGGTCTTGCCTCGGGCAGGAGGGGCTTGGCGTAGACGACGCCTCCGTGGAGGGTCACGACCTTGGCCCCCAGGAACTCCGCCAGGTCGATCGTCGCCATGGCTTCCCCGAGCGCGTACTCGCGAAGGGCCGGATGAGGCGTGACAAGCGACGACCAGAGGAACGGCGCGTGCAGAATCACCGGGAGTGCTGACAGGATCCGCCGCAGGTCTGGGCCCCGCTCTTCGAGAAGAAACCGGTTCCCGCGCCAGTGCTCCACCCAGACCTCGAGGTAGTCCGGACCCTCGCCGGCAGCCAGCTCGGTGCGTCGCTCCCACACGGATGCGTCATCCCCGACGACGCTGACAACGGCTCCGATCCCTACGAGGAAGCGCGACATCGTTTCACCTCGAAATGAAGGGCCCGGCGACGCAGCCGCCGGGCCCCCAACGGACGACTAGTCCTCCAGCCACAGCTCCGCCAGATCGGTGACGTAGATCGGCAGAATCCTGTAGCCCATGACTCCGACGCGCATCCCCTCGAGGATGTGCGGATCCTGAATCCAGGCGCAGACCGCCTGGTCCGAGATGTAGGTCTGAACGATCGTGTAGTAGTTCTGCATCTCAACGAGGTCGAAGGTGTTCTTCGCTTTCGCCAACAGGTCGCGGACGAAGGCGTTCGTGTACTGCCAGTAGTAGTCCGAGCTGCCGTCGGCTTTGACGCGCTCGAAGGCTTTGTAGTTCCCCGCGGGCTCAAGCCCCTGGTCGTGGCCGATCACCGTGAGGTCGTAGTCGCGTTTCGCGTAGACCTGGTCGAGCCACACACCCCACTCGATCAGCTCGATCTTGCAGGTGATCCCCACCTGTTTCAGCTGGTCGGCGATGATCTCCCCCGTCCGCACGTGGAACTCGTAGCTCGAGGGGAGGTACAGCTTGCACTCGAACCCGTTCGGATACCCGGCCTGGGCGAGGAGATTCTTCGCCAGGGAGGGGTCGTAGGGGAACATCCCGACGAGATCGACGTAGAAGGGGTTCAGGGGGCACATGTGCGACCCGATCGGGCTTCCCCACTCCGGCTTCAGGTCCGTCGCTGCGATGATGTCGGTGACGTTGAGCGCGTAGCGGACGGCTTGGCGAACTAGCAGGTTGTTGAACGGGGCCCGCGCGTTGTTCATCGCGAGGAGTTGGGCCAAGTTCTGGGGCCCGGAGACGACGCGGAACCGCGGATCGCTCTCCAGCTGGATGGCGTTCTCTGCGAGCATTCGGTCGACGAGGTCCAGGTCCCCGGCCAGGAGGGCGGCGAACGACGCCGCTTGGTCGGAGATGAAGCGGATGACGATCGAATCGAGGTACGGCTTGCCATCCTGCCAGTAGTCCGCGTTCTTCACGAGCGTCAGGTGATCGCCCGGCACCCACTCGCCGAGCTTGAACGGGCCGGTGCCGATCGGCTGCGTCTTCAGGTCCGCGAGCACGGCGCCCTGAGGGATGATCCCCGTCCCCTTGCTCGAGGCGAGGTACCCGACGAGCGGCGCGCCCTTTCCGCTCGTGATGAACTGGACCGTCAGGTCGTCGACGACCACGACTTCCTTCAGGAACGAGAACGGCGCTGCGTTCGGCGACGCGTTCGCCTTGTCCAGCAGCTGGTCGAACGTGTACTTGACGTCCGCCGCCGTCAGGGGTTTCCCGTTGTGGAACGTGACTCCGGAGCGTAGGTGGAACGTGTAGCGCGCTCCGCTCTCGATCTCCTCGATCTCGTAGCTTGTGGCCAGAAGAGGAACCAGCTCGCGATCCGCCGTGTAGCGCAGAAGCGGCTCGTAGACGTTGTACATCGCCAACTGGAACGTCGCCGCCGCGGCGGTGGTGATGAGGCAGAGGCCGTCGGGCTCCGCCTGCACAGCCATTTGAAGCGTGCCGCCCGCCTTCTGGGCGAACGCGCCGCCCGCCAGCAACACAACGCACAGCACGGCACAGAGAACCAGTCTTTGCAGTCTCATGACTCACGCCTCCTCTCAGGTTGGAATCGTGAAGATGCCCGTCCCTTTGCCCTCGATCTCTGCGTCTGTGCGATCACCTCCTGCCCTTCTTGTCGTTGGGTGGTTCCGAACCGACAATAGCGTCCAGGAGCGGAGGGGAGAAGGGTGAAGCTCACGGTGCTCGGAGATGCGGCGGGAGGGGTCCCTCGTCCGGGTTCCGCCGGGTCGGGCTTCCTCCTCTCCGATGACGGGACGACGCTTCTGCTGGACT
>JAQTVA010000071.1 GCA_028707055.1 Candidatus Bipolaricaulis sp.
CGCTCTTCCGATCTGCTTCTCTCGCCGGGGGAAGAGGAGGCGTACGTCCTTCCCTTCCCGATGTCCCTCGGACCGATCTTCACCGCAGCGATCGAGGGCGGGGACGCGTTCCCCGCGGACGATTCCCGCGTGTTCAGCCTCGCCCGTCGGACGGAGTGGACCGTTCGGGTCGTCGGGGAGATCGATCGTTACCTTCGCGCGGCCCTGACATCCGTCGGCGGCGTGCGATTCCTCGAAGAGGACGATCCGACGGCCGCGGACATCATCGTGGCGTGCGGCGTTGCGCTTCCCGCGGATGTGCCGGGGAGCGTGTTCGTGATCCACGGATCCCTCTCAGGCGTGGTCGAGGTTGGGGAGGACGAGGAGAGAGGCCCGGGGCTCGTCGCGGAAGTCGCTCCGGGGGACCCGATCCTCGAGAGCGTGGATCCCGCGAACCTCGTGGTCCTGCGTTCGCCCGGGATCCAACCGCGGACGGCGGGCGTCGCCGTTCTCTCGTCCGCGGGAGAGGCGATCCTCTGGCGGGCCGAGCTGCCGGGGCGGCGCGTCGTGCTTCTCGCTCCTGATCCCATCCAGACGAACCTCCCCTTAACCGTGGACTTCCCAATCCTGGTGAGGAACATCCTCTACTGGCTCTCTCTCGCGAGCTTGTCCGCCCCGCCACACGCCGCGACGGTGGGCGCCGCGATTCCGTTTGCTCCGTACGGTCTGCCTCAACGCCTGGAGGATCCCTCCGGCCGCGTGGCGGACGTCGCGCCCGCATCCTTCGGCTTCTTGGCGAAGTGGCCGGGGATCTACCGGCTTACTACGTCCTCCGGGACGTATCCGATCGCCGTCAACGTAGACGGGGGTGAGTCGCCGCGTGCCTCCGCCCGCGAAGAGGTCGCGCCGGAGGGCGATGATGGAGGCGCTCGGGGGTTCGAAACGGGGCTCTGGTCGGTCTGGCCGATGGCCGCCGCCCTCGGTCTGGCCCTCCTGGTCGCCGAGAGCTTCGTCTATCACCGGGCGGGGCTGCTGAGGAGCCGCCCATGATCCGGTTCGGGGTCCCGTGGGCGCTGGCTCTCCTTCCGGTGCTGGCGGCCCTCCTCGCTCTCGGTCGAGCGCGGCTCCGCGAGCTTGCCGTACCGGCGCTCGCCGCGGTCGCGCTTGTCGTCGCCCTCGCACAACCCGAGCTTCGCGAGGCGGAGCGCGTGGAGAGCGTCTGCGTCCTCGTCGATCGCTCGCCCAGCATCACGGCCGCGGTACCCGATGTCGACCTCGAAGACGTGCTCGCTCCGCTGCGGTCCGTCACCTCCGGAAGACGACTCGGAGTCGTTGCGTTTGCCTCTCGGGCGACCGTCCTCCACCCTCTCTCCGCCGACGCGGTCCCCTGGGAGCCTTTCACCGGCCGGGGCGAGCTGGGGACGCGGACGGACCTGGCTTCCGCCGTGAACGTCGCTCTGGCGGCGTTTCCCGAAGGAGGGGCGAACCAGATCGTCCTCGCGAGCGACGGGCGGATCACGGAGGGCTTGGAGGACGCGGTGGTCGCGGCCGCCGCAGCACGGGTGCCGATCTCGACCTTCCCCCTCGGGCGGACGGTCGAGGAAGACGTCGCTCTGGCGAGCCTCGAGGTTCCGGCTCGTCTGGAGGTCGGCAGGCCGTTCAGGGCGAAGGTCGAGGTCGATGCTCGCGCATCGGGGGAGGCCGTTCTCGCGCTCTATCGAGACGGCGAGCTCGTCTCATCGCACCCCGTCGCTCTGCGGAAGGGACTGACCGGCTTCCAGATCGAAGACACCCTGAGCGCGACGGGGACGTACACGTACCGCGCCATCGTCCGGCGTCCAGGAGATCCGATCGCAGAGAACGATGCACTCTCCGCCTTTGCCGAGGCTGAAGGTCCCGCCCCCTTGTTGGTCGTGGCGTCCGAGGAGCCCGCGACCCTGGCCGCACTCCTCGCGGCTCTGGATCGGCCGTACGAGACGCGCTCGTCGGTACCGCCTCTTGAGACCCTGGCAGACTACCGAACGGTTCTTCTGACCGGCTTGCCGCTCGGCAGGCTCCGCGCCGACGAGATCCAGACGCTGCGCTCCTTTGTCGCGGATCTGGGCGGCGCCCTCCTCGTTGCCGAGGGAGAGGACGAGCTCCGGGGAGTTCGGGGCGGCGGGATCGAGGATCTCCTCCCCGTCTCGTACACAATTCCACAGGACGCGGAGCGGGCCAGCCTGGCGGTGGTCTACGTCCTCGATCGATCGGGAAGCATGCAGGGGCTGTCAGGAGGAGCCGAGAAGATCGACGTCCTCCGCGAAGTGGCCGCCGCCAGCATCGGACTGCTCGAGGCGGATGCTCTCGTCGGCGTCATCGCTTTCGATCGGGACGTCGAGTGGGTTCATCCTCTGGGAGCGATTCGGGACACGGCGGCGATCCACGGGGAGCTGCAGATGCTTCGCGCGAGCGGAGGAACCGACGTCTACTATCCGGTCGTCGCGGCGCTCGACGCCCTCGAGACGACGTCGGCTCGCGTCAAGCACATCCTCCTGGTCTCGGACGGCCGGACAGTGAACGAAGCCCGCGACTGGGAGGGCCTCCTCACCCGACTCGAAGCGCAAGAGGACGTTCACCTCTCGGTCATCGCCGTAGGCTACGAGCCGAACCGACAGCTCCTCGACCGCCTGGCCGCGGCCGGGCACGGCGGGGTGCTCGCGGCGTCCGACTACGCGGCTCTTCCGCAGATCTCGATGGAAGCCACCCAGAGCCTTCTGCGCAGCCGCTTCGTGCACGGCGTGACGCCGGTCTCCGGCCCGCTGGCGAGCGGCGACCTTACCGCGATCCCCCCGGTTCTTGTCTACGTCTTGACCCATCCCCGCCCGACGGCCGAGGTTCTCCTCCTCTCCGCGGGCGACCCTCTCTTCGCTCGTTGGCGGCTTGGCCTGGGACGGGTTGGCGTGCTCAACACCGATCTCGCGGGGGCCGGGTCGAAGGAGTGGCTCTCGTGGGACCGCGGGCCGCTCTTGCTCGAGACGCTGCTCGGCAGCGTCGAGACGGAGACGTGGGCTCCGTACGGCCTGCGTTTGACGGTCGAGGTCGTGGGCGCCGGCGTCCAGGTTCGCGTCGAGGGTCGGGAGGCCGATGGGACCCTCACCAACTTCCTCGACCTCGCGGCGTCCGTGCTTCCCGGCGGCACGTCCGTTCCGCTCGAGCAGACGAATGTCGGCCTCTACGAGGGGATGATCAGCACCCCTGCGGAAGGGGGCTACGCCCTCCGCGTTGTCGACCGGACGCGGGATCGCGTCGCGTGGACGCCCTTCTCCGTCCCGTACGCCGACGAGTACCGTGGGACGGGCGTCGAGGAGGCCACCCTTCGCGCGATCGCCGAAGCGACGGGAGGTCGTTTCCTCGCCGACAGCGGCCTCCCCGACCTGCCCAGCGGATCGGGGGCTCGCTCCTACCGTCCGATCCACGCGCAACTCCTCCTCCTGGCACTCGTCCTCTTCCTCCTCGAAGTTGGGAGGCGCAAGCTCCTACGGCGTTTTGGGAAGCCGTGACCGCGCGCAGAGCGAGCGGACGCGCTCGGATTCCGCGGGCGTTCCCGTGCGGCGGGTCGGCGCACGGGCGTCGCGTGAACGACGAAGGCAATTGAGGTATCCTTTGTTTGCGAACCCGTTCGCGGTGCGCCGTAACTCGCGCAGCGGGGAGGAGGGGGACGGGCATGAAGAAGGGCGCGCGAGAAGAGCAGCCTCCATTCGACGAGCAAGAGGCGGGATCCGACCAGATCGAGCGCGCGTTCATCGAAGAGGAGATGCAGCAGTCGTACATCAACTACGCGATGAGCGTGATCCGCGGCCGGGCGATTCCCGACGTTCGCGACGGTCTGAAGCCGGTGCAGCGCCGGATCCTGTACGGGATGCGGGAGCTCGGGGTCGTCCCTGGGAAGCCTCACCGGAAGTCGGCGCGCGTGGTCGGCGAGGTGATGGGAAAATTCCACCCGCACGGCGAGCTCGCGATCTACGACACCATGGTCAACATGGCGCAGGGTTTCTCGTACCGTTACCCGCTGGTCGACGGGCAGGGCAACTTCGGCTCGATCGACGGCGATCCCGCAGCGGCGACGCGGTATACCGAGGCGAGACTGTCGCCCGTCGCCATGGAGTTCCTGGAGGAACTGGGCGAGAAGACGGTCGATTGGGTTCCGAACTTCGACGAGTCGCTCGACGAGCCGACGGTGCTTCCCGCGCGGGTCCCAAGCCTTCTCATGAACGGTTCTTGGGGGATCTCGGTCGGAATGACGACGCAGATTCCTCCCCACCACCTCGCCGAGCTGATCGACGGCGTCATCGCCCTGATGGATGACCCGTTCCTCTCGGCGAAGGATCTGATGGCGTATATCCCCGGGCCCGACTTCCCGACAGGAGGAGTCATCATGGGCCGGAGCGGCATCGAGGAGATGTACCGGACGGGGCTTGGGAAGATGACCGTGCGAGGTAAGGCGACCATCGAGGACGGTCAGATCGTCATCACCGAAATCCCCTACCAGGTCAGGAAATCCACCCTGGTCGAGTCGATCGCCAACAAGGTGCAGAACGGAGAGATCGACGGGGTGTCCGACCTCCGTGATGAGTCGGACCGCGACGGACTCCGGATCGTCGTCGAGTTGAAGAAGTCGGCGAACCCGAGCGTCGTTCTGAACCAGTTGTACAAGTTCACGCCGCTCGAGCGGACGTTCTCGGCGATCTTCCTGGTGATCATCGACGGGAACCCGCGCACGCTCTCTTTGAAGGAGATCCTCAATTGCTTCATCGACTTCCGCCGCGAGGTGGTCCGCAGGCGGACGGAACACCGCCTTGACGTCGCGAAGCAGCGCGCCCACATTCTGGAGGGGTACCGGATCGCTCTCGCCAACATCGATCGCGTGATCGAGATCATCCGGACGGCGCCCGACACGGAGACGGAGACCCGCCTTCTGCAGAAGGAGCTGGCGCTCACGGACGAGCAGATCGACGCCATCCTGAAGATGCGGCTGTCGCAGCTTCGCGTCCTCGAGAGCGAGAAGATCGACGTGGAGTACGAGGAGAAGAAGCGGGCGATCGCCGGATACGAGGAGATCCTCGGGAGCGAGGTCACGTTGGATGGGACGATCAAGCGGGAGCTGCGGGAGATCGCAGACGCGTACCCGGACGCGCGGCGGACGACGCTCGCCAACGAGGACGGCTCCGTCGACTTCAACGAGCTGATCCCCGACTACGACCTGATGGTCACGGTGACCCAACGAGGGTACGTGAACGCCCCGAGAGCGCAGGAGTTCCGCAGCCAGGGACGCGGCGGCAAAGGCGTCATCGGCCAACGGACGAAGGACGACGACTACGTGGCCGTCACCTGCCTCGCCAACGCCCGCGACGAGTTGCTGTTCTTCAGCGATCGGCGACGGGTCTATCGCACGCAGGGGCATCGGCTTCCGTCGTTGGGGCGGGACGCGGCGGGCAAGAACGTACGGAGCTTCATCCCGCTCGAACAGGAAGAACTCCTCCGCTCGATCCTCCCCGTGCGGAGCTTCGCCGACGTCGAGGACCAGCTGTGCTTGATGGCAACGGCGAATGGGATCATCAACAAGAACCGTCTGGGCGACTATGCCAACGTGAACGCCCTGGGGATCATCGCGCTGAATGCGGATGACGACGACCGCCTCGTCGACGTGGCCGCCGGCGACGGCGGGGGCGACGTCATCCTCGCTACGCTCAACGGACAGACGATCCGCTTCCGCGAGGAGGAAGTGCGGCTGACGAAACGGCCGTCACGCGGGGTGATGGGCATCCGCCTCGACGAAGGCGATCACGTGATCGGCATGGCGTGCCTCGGGCGCGAGATCACGATGGACAAGAAGCTTCTGATGGTCACGACGCGCGGATACGGGAAACGCGTTGCGCTCGATGACTTCCCGATCCAGGGACGCGGGGGCAAGGGCGTGCAGGGGATCAAGCTGGATCCGGAGTGCGGCGAGCTTGTATCGATCGTCGTGGTCTCTGACCAGGACGAGATCATCATCACCACCGAGGCGAAGGTGATCCGGATCGTCGCCGGCGACATCAACGTGTATCGGCGGTACGCTCGCGGCGTTCGACTGATTCAGCTGGAGGAGGACGACCGGATCGTATCCGTCGTCCGAACGTGAGGGACACAAGACATGGACGCGATCGAACGACTCATCGAGGAGAAGCTGGGGCGAGGGATCGGCGACCTCGTCCCGCGTGAGGATCTCGTCGCCAAGCTTCGGCGGTCGAAGGAGACGGGCCGGCCGCTGCGGATCAAGCTCGGTATCGACCCGTCAGCGCCGCACCTGACGCTCGGGCACTCCGTGCCGCTCCGAAAGATGCGCCAGTTTCAGGATCTCGGCCACACCGGGGTCCTCGTCGTGGGAGACTTCACGCGCCGGATCGGCGATCCTTCGGGCCGCGCCGCGACGCGCGCCCTCATGTCGGAGGCCGAGATCGAGCGGAACATGGCGACGTACAAGGACCAGGCGTTCAAGATCCTGGATCCCGACAGGACCGAACTGGTCTACAACTCGACTTGGCTTGGCGCGATGACGTTCGCCGACGTGATCCAGCTGACGGCGAAGTATACCGTGGCGCGGATGCTGGAGCGCGACGACTTCGCGAAACGGTACGCCGAGGGACGTTCGATCAGTGTGCTGGAGTTCCTCTACCCGCTCGCTCAGGCGTATGACTCGGTCGCGATTCGCGCGGATGTCGAGCTTGGCGGGGCCGACCAGTTGTTCAACCTCCTCGTGGGGAGAGACATTCAGCGCGAGTACGGCCAGGAACCGCAGGTCGCGATGACGGTCCCGCTCTTGGTCGGGCTGGACGGCGAGCGAGCCATGAGCCAGTCCACCGGGAACTACGTTGGAATCGGCGAGTCGCCGAACGAGATGTACGGGAAGCTCCTCTCGATTCCCGACACGCTCATCGAGCCGTACTTCGCCTTCCTCACCGACGTCGACGTGGAATCGGCAAAGCGGGAGATCGAGAGCCGTCCGCGCGATGCCAAGCGCCGACTGGCGAGAACCCTGGTGACGAAGTACCACGGCGCCGCCGCTGCCGCCGAGGCGGAGGCGGAGTTTGACCGCATTCACGTGCATCACGAGCGTCCGGCCGACGTGCCGCAGAAGACGCTCGATCGGTCGCGGCTCAAGGCGGACGGGACGATCTGGGTGATCTACCTGCTCGAGGCATCAGGGCTCGTCAAGAGCCGAGGCGAGGCCCGGCGGGCCATCGAGCAGGGCGGGGTCCGCGTGAATGAAGAGCGGATCGTGTCTCCCGACGCCGATGTGTCGTTCGCTCCCCCCGTTCTCGTGCAGGTCGGAAAGCGCGCGTTCGTGGAACTGCTCTAGGCGGCAAACGCGGACGGCGCGGCCACCGCACGGAGTGCCGAGGGCGGGCCGCAAACGGACGATGTGCGGGGCCGCAAACGAACGGCGCGCCGAGCGGGCGGCTAGCCGACGGTCAGTTGGTCGGAGAAGCGGTCGCTGTCGGCGAGGAGAAACTCCTCGGTCGTCGCGAGCGCATGCACGGGGCAGGCGTCGACGCACTGGGCACAGAACGTG
>JAQTVA010000004.1 GCA_028707055.1 Candidatus Bipolaricaulis sp.
CGTCGCGCTTCGGAGCGACGCCGCCGAGGCCTGGATCCACAACCCCGACTCCCGGTTGTCCGCGATCGACGAACCGATCATCAACAGGGCCGATCGCTCGACGAGACGGACGCCGACGCCGTGGTTCTCGGAGATCAGCGTGTCATCAAGGAGCGCCGCCACCGACCGCGTGAGCGACAGCCCACCCAGTCCGTTCGCCGCCACAAGGGTATCGAGCGCCATGAACGCCGTCTGGGCCACCGCCTCGATTCCCCAGCCCTGGTTGTCGCGGATCGTGCTCCCGCTGAACGATGCGGGGGAGTTGTCGAGCACGACGCCGGACGCCGGATGCTCGGACACCGTGGAATCGAGCATCGTCACAGTCGCATTCGACGTGTGAATCGCCACGTCACCGTTCGCTCGGATGGACGACCCCGCGGCGACAACCGCCGAGCTGTCGATGAGATCGAGCGCGTACGATGCGTTCCCGCTGACGGTGCTCGCGGACACCGTAATCTGCGAGTTCGACGCCAGGATTCCGATTCCCTGGTTGCCGGAGAGCGCGCTGCCGACCAGCTCCAACGAAGCACGATCGAGTCGCACCCCGTCCGTGGGGTGACGGCTGATCGTCGTGTCGTCGAAGGCGACGGTCGACAGAACCGCGGTGACCCCAGGCCCTTGGTTGTCCTCGATTCGCGAACTGCGCACGTCGGCGCGGGAGTCGGCGAGGTCAAGCGCGGCCGCTCCGTGCTGGCGAATCGTCGTCCCGGAGATGGCAATCGTGCCGCCCACCGCGGCGATGGCTCGTGCGCTGTTCTCGTAGACCTCGCAATCCTGCAGATCGATCGAGCTTTGGTCCAGGACGATCGCGTCGCTCGGGTGCCGTGTCACCGAGCTGCCGACCAATGTGACCCGGGACTTCTCCGCCGCGTCCACGGCTGAATCCCCGTTCCCCGAGAACAGGCACGTCGACGCCGTGATGGATGTGGCCGCCACGTGGAGGGCGTCGCCCCGGTTCTCGGTGATCGTGCATCCTTGAAGCGTGCCCTTCGACGCCTGAGCCTGCACAGCGTCGCCGCCGTTGCTCTCGATCGCCGAGTCGCGCAGCTTGGCGGAGCTGTCGACGAGGACGACGGCGTCGTCCGTGTGTCCCGAGACGACGCTTCCCGCCGAGAGGTTGACGATCCCCTGCTCGGCGACGATCCCATTCGCTCCGTTCCCCTCCAACTCGCTGCCGCTCGCATCCACGGCGGAGTCGACCACTCGAACCCCGCCGGCGCCGTTCCCCGCAACCCGTGACGAGCCGAATTGACACGTTGTGCCGTCGCTTCCCTCGACTCCCCAGCCACGGTTTGCCTGGACCTCGCTCTCGATCGCTTCGGCGTCCGTCCTCACGAGAGTCATCCCGTTCCCGGGATGACCGGAGATCACCGTCGCGTCGAGGAGCACCTTTCCCCCCGTCGATTCGATCCCGACGGTTCCGTTGTCGCGGATCTTCGTGTCCACCGACTCCACCGAACTCGAGTCCAGAGAAACCCCCGCTGCGCCGTTTCTGGCGACCGAGCACGCCGCCAGCTTCACCTCGCTGTTGGCAATCGCCGTCACCCCACATCGACGGTTGTCCTCGATCTTCGAGAGCTCGACGTCGGCCTTGCTCCCCTGCAGTCGCATGCCGTCCTGGGGGTGGGCGGTGATCTCCGAGTTCCCGACCTGCAAGCTCGTCCCCACGGCCTCGACTCCGTATCCGGTGTTCGCCGTGATCGTGCTTCCCTTGACTTCGGCGAATGCGCCGCTCAGAACGACCCCGCTGGCGGCATTCCCTTGGATGGCACTGCCGTCGGCGACGCGAAGAACGCAGTGGTCCCCGCGCACGCCTTCCTTCTGGTTGGCTTCCACGCGGCTCGCGCGAACATCGGCCGTGGAGTCGAGAAGACGGACTCCGCCTTCCGGGTGTCCGGAGACGCGGGTGCCAACGAGGGTCACGCGCGACCGTGCCTTGGCGTCGATTCCGCTCTTCCCGTTGGTGGCAACCGCCCCGCCCTCGATCCGAACCTGAGCGAAGTCGAGGCTCGCCCCGCCTTCCGCGTTGTTCTCCATCGTGCTGTTCTGGAACTCCGCGCCCGACGACGTCGCATGCAGACCCAACCCGCCGTTCTTCGATACGTCCAATCCCACGGCGTGAAGAGATGCCTTCGCGAGGAGGATCCCGTGCGACGCATTGGCGCGGATGGCTCCGCCTTCCGAGGAGGCCACGGAGTGCAACGCGCGCAGCCCCACGCCTCCGCTCCGCTCGATCGTCGTGCCCTCGAAGCCGGCCGCCGCGTTCTGCAGCACGACTCCGTCCTTCGGATGGTCCGCGACGAGGCAATCTACGAGCGAAGCCGTCGAATCCACGGCGTAGAGACCTTCCTCACGGTTCTCGATGACCTCCGAGCCGGTGAGGTCGGCGGTCGAGTTGATGAGATCGACGCCTCGCCGGGCGTTGCCGGCCACCTGCGTCGTCGCGAGGACGATCGTGGACACCATGCCGGCGATTCCGTGGCCGCCGCTCGTCAGGATTTCGCAGTCGAGGAAGTCCCCCGAGCTGTTGGCCAGGCGCACACCGTCATCCGGATGTTCGGCGACCGTCGTTTCGGTCGCGGTCACGCTGGAGTTGCTGTGCCCGTGAATGCCGTGGATGCCGTTCGTGCGGATCTCCGACCTCAGGATGTCGGCCAGCGCGTGCTCGAGGAGCACGCCGTTCTGCGTGTTGTCGTGCACGCGGCTGTCCGCGAGCGCCAGTCGCGAGCCAATCTCGAACACACCCTCAAGGCGGTTGTGCGAGACGTCCGTCGTCGAGACCTGTCCGGAGCTTCGCTCCATGCGGATTCCGTGCTGCGGATGCTCCAAGATCGCCGATCCCGAGACTCGGGCCTCGGCGTCGACAAGCGAAATGCCGTTCTCCCCATTCGCGCGGACCGTGCTGTCCGCGACATCGACGAAGCTCTGCTCGGCGAGAACCCCGTTGGCTGCGTTCTCGAGGATCTCCGACGCGCTGCCGACGTACAAGGTCGACTCGTCCAGCGCGTACAGACCCTGTTTCCGGTTGCCTTGAACGAGGCTTGTCTCGACGGTCCCCGCCGAAGCACTGAGAAGAACTCCGTGCTCCGCGTTGCCGACAATCGCCGAGTGGTCCGTCACCGTCACGGTCGAGGCCGATCGCGCGTGCACCCCGTTCGCGCCGTTGCTCTCCACGCGGCTCGTCGAGATGTCGACGCGTGACGCCTCCGCCAACACGCCGTCGGCGACGTTCCCCGTCACCGTGGTCGCGGCAAGGCTTCCCTCCGCGCCTGTGGCCGCGCTGACGCCGTGGCGCTCATTCGAACGCACCTCGGACCCACGGAGCGCTCCCACCGCCGACTCGATCCGAACTCCATCCACCCCGTTGGCCGACACGACGCAACCCTGACGGACCTCGCCGCGCCCGCTTCCGTAGACGTAGACTCCATAGCGGACGTTGGCGCGAACGGTGCCTCCGGCGATCGCACCGGACGACGCATCCACGGTGACCCCGTCCAATCCGTTCTCGGAGAGGGTGGAGTCGACCACCTCGCACGATCCGCTCCCCTCGACGAGGATGCCCGAGAGCCCGTTCTCCGAGATCGTTGAGGACGCCACGTAGGCGCTCCCGTAGTGGACGCGGAGGCCCTGCCCCGCGTTCTTGGATACCTTCGAGCTTGACACCGATGCGGCGGACGACGTCGTGACCGAGATCCCATCGCTCCCCTGGTCGGTCACGGACGTGCTCGTGACCGTCACATCGCTCCCCTCCGAGACGAGGATGCCGAACCCGGCGTTGCCCACGACCGTGCTCGCCGAGATGCTGCCCGTGGAGCGGACGTACATCACCGCGGCGTCAGGATGCCCGCTGATCGTCGCGCCGTCCACGTGGACGGCGGCGTCCTCTCCGCGCACGCCGACGCCCCGGTTGTCGACGACCTCCGCCCCTCCACGCAGCGTGAAGGTGGCCCCAGAGACGAAGACACCGCCCGAACCGTTCCCCGAGATCCGCGTCGGGGCTCCCCCGTCGGCGAATCGAACGGTCGACTCCCCATCGACGACGATCCCATACCCCTCGTTGGATGTGAACTCGCACGCAGCGATGTCGGCCGAGCCGGAGTGAATGACGATCCCGCCGGCATTTCGACTCACGACGCAGGATGTCATCGCCAGCTTCGCACTCGTTCCGATCCCGCCACCCAACTCGACACCCCATCCCCCGTTGTCGACGATCTCGCAGCCCGACAGCGTGAACCCGCCTCCCCGCAGCCCCGCTTCGCTGTTTCCCTGGATGACACACCCGTCGAGGGTGACCGTCGACGTCGCGTCGAGCTCGATGGCCACAGATCCGCCCTGCAGGGTGAGGTCTTGGATCACGATGCCGGTGCAGTTCTCGAACCGCAAGACCGGGAGCGTCGCATCTCGCCCGGAAATGACGATCGCGCGCTGCTCGTCCGGGGAGGCGAACACGGTGACATTCTGCTTGTCCCTCACAACGACCGTCTCGCGGATCGGGCGGGTGATCTCGATCTTGCCCCCCTTCGAGACCTGCCGAAACGCCGCCGACAGCGAGGGCGTGGTGTCGGGAACCAGGATCCTCCCACGATTCTCAAAGTCCGTGGGCTGTCCTACCCCCATCAGGCACGCGATGATGACCGATCCCAGGGCCAAACCCAGGACACTCCTTCGGGATGACCAACGCATGAGAACCTCCTCCCCGCGGCGACTCGCGCCGCTCTCCACGCACGTCTCGCTGTGCAACGTCGACCGAAGAACGCGGTTTACTCACCTACCCTGCCGCCCCGGGCGGGGTGTCGCCGGCAACGTCATAACTCTGCCACAAGTGTGCTTTGGCCGTCCCACAACCGAGGGGTATCCTCTCGCCCGGAATGTTTGGATATGCCGGAAACACGCAGGAGGTGTCCCAGGTGCTGGTCCTACGCGTAGGCCATCGGGCGACGCTGGTTCTCTTGCTCCTTCTCATCGTGCTCACGGTACCCGGAATGGCGTCCGCCGGGCAATCACGCGAGATCTCTCCGTCGGAGGCCATCGAGCGGGCCGTCGAGAACGACTTCGGACTTTGTCAGGCGAGGCTCGGCCTAAGTCTCGCCGTTCTCGAGCTTCGCGCCGCCAAGCTCTCCCTGTACCTTCCAACCGTCGGGTTCGCGCTCGACCTTCCCGACCTCACGAACAACGGTCCCGGACAGGAGATCGGTGCTTCCCTCACGGCGTCGATCCCTGTCCCGTGGGGAAGCGGAAGTGTGACCGGGGGCGTCGGCTTCAGCTACAACGCGTCGACGTCCGAGCTTGTCGCACCGACGTGGAACGTGTCCCTCTCGGAGATCCTCGACCTTGCCCATCTCGACGGCCGCTCGGAGACGATCCATACGCTCCAGCAGACGCTGGAGAGTGCCGAGCGATCCTACCGGACGGCCCATGCCGATCTTGTGATCTCAACGATTCGGACCTACGGAGACCTGCTCTCCGAAGCGCAGCAGGCAGAGCAGGACCTCCAGACGGTGGATCGCCTCACGACACGGCTCGGCCAGATCGAGGAGCTCGCCGCCCAGGGATACAAGGGCGAGTTGGACGTGAATGAGGCAAGACTCCTTGTGCTCGAGGCGGAGGTGCGAGCGGAGAAGAGCGCCGCCGTGTACGCGACCGACCTCGAAGCGTTCGGCCGGGAGACCCTCGGCGTCGAAGAGCCGTATCGCCTTTCGCCGTTCACCCTTTCGACGGGCGATCTCGTATTGTCCGCACGTGCCCTCCTCGCGGCGGAGATCCCCACGAGTGCGATCTCCGACTCCTCGACGGTGATCGCTGCCCAACAGGGTGTAGCCGACGCCGAGGACGCCCTGCGGGAGGCGCGTGTCGGCGTGTTGCCGTCTTTGTCCGTCGAGGCCGCCGTAAGCGCCGACGAGTGGCGCGTGGGCCTCGGCCTGTCGCTCGACCTGTTCGACCCCGAGCGCGGCGCCGAGATCGAGATCGCGAAGATCGATCTCGAACTGGCGCAGGAGAAGCTGGGCTCGGCACGTGAGACGGTCCGCAACGCGATCCTCAGTCTGAAGTCTTCTCTCCTCTCAGCCGTCCGGAGTGCGGAGAGCCTGACGCTCGAGACCGAGGCGTGGCAGCTCGAAGAGCAGGTCAAGTCCGCGAAGCGCGACGCCGGCAGTCTCTCTGACAGCGACTGGGCTGAGTTCCTCGAGGAGAAGGGCGCATTCGGGATCGAGGCGGCGAGCCGCTCGACCTCGCTCCTCGTCGCACACCTCGCGTATCGCAACGCCTTGGGAATGGAGCTGGATTGGGAGGAATGGCTGTGAAGATGAAACGAAGAACCTGGAGGATCATGGCCGGGGTCGGGTTGGGGGTCGTGGCGGGAGCGATCGCCCTCGTGCTGCTGCTCAACCGCTTCGGCAAGGACGAAGCCGCGGTCGCCGTTCCGACGTTTGAGGTTCAGCGAGGCGACGTCACGAACAGCCTCGTCGTCTACGGGACCGTCCAGCCGAACCAGGAGTACACCTTCACGTTCGACGGGGATCGAGTCGACTCGCTCCTCGTGAGCGTCGGGGAGCGCGTGACCGAGGGACAGGCGCTGGTCAAGCTCGATCCGTCTCAGCAGGAACTGGCGCTCCTCCAGGCCGAACGAGCCCTCGCCGAGGCCAAAGCCGGCGGCGTCCGCGCCGAGATGAAGGAGAAGGAACTCGCCCTGAGGATCGCACAGGCCAACTACGACAGCGCGACGCTCGCGGCCCCCTTTGCCGGCGTCGTGACAGAGATCAACCAGGCGGCGGGCTCCAACGAGCTCTGGACGCTTCTTCTGATCGACACGAGCGCGCTGTACCTCGAGGTTGAGATCGACCAACTGGACGCCCCCTCCGTCGCCGTGGGTCAACCCGCGACCGCGGTCATCGAACCGCTTCCCACCAAGACGTGGGACGTCGAGATCACCGAGATCGCCGGCATGGCCGAGGAGTTGGGCAACAGCACGGTCGTCATCGCGAAGGCGAGCTTCCCGTACGCCGATCCGCGCGTTCTCGTCGGATACACGGTGGAGATGGAGATCATCACGTCGTCCGCAACGAATGTGCTCATCGCGCCGCTCTCGTACCTCACCGAGACGCCGCGGGGGTGGATCGTGACGAAAGTCGTCGACGGGCAGCCGCAGCCGCAGGCCGTGACCGTCGGCGTGACGTCCGACACGGTTGCGGAGATCACGAACGGCCTCCAGGAGGGCGATGTGCTTCGGAGCGCCGCGAGGTCCGGGGCGGCCGGCCCGACGAAGACCCAGGAGAGCGGTCAGAACCCCGGCAGCGGAGTGCCGATGATGGTCCAGTTCAACGGGCCCGGGATGCCGTAACCGCCATGATCGAACTCAAGAACGTCACCAAGGACTATCCGATGGGGGAACTCGTCTACCACGCGCTGCGCGGGGTCACCTTCGACATCCGTGAGCATGAGTTCGCCGCGATCACCGGGCACTCCGGATCGGGGAAGTCGACCCTCCTGCACATCCTCGGGGCTCTGCACCGCCCGACCTCGGGGGACGCGCTGTTCGACGGGGAGAACCTCGGAGCGATGTCGCGCGAGGCGCTCGCGAAGATCCGGAACGAGAAGATCGGTTTCATCTTCCAGCAGTTCTTCCTTCTCCCGCGGGCGACGGCCCAAGCGAACGTCGAGCTGCCCCTCGCCTACGCCGGCGTCCCGAGAAGAAAGCGGGCGGAGATTGCGCGTGCCTGCCTCGAACGCGTAGGTCTCACCGACCATGCCCACCATCGCCCGACGCAGCTGTCGGGAGGGCAGTCCCAGCGGGTGGCGATCGCTCGCGGCCTCGCGAACTCGCCTCGCTTGATCCTCGGAGACGAGCCGACAGGAAACCTCGACAGCCACACGACAAGCGAGATCATGGCCTTCTTCCACTCCCTTCACGACGAAGGGCGGACGATCGTCCTCGTCACCCACGAACAGGAGATCGCGCAGGTCACGAAGCGCGAGATCGTCCTCAAGGACGGGCTCATCGCGGAGGACAACCACAATGGGACTTCATGAGATGTTGCGGACCGCTGTGACGGCGCTCCGCGCCCACAAGATGCGAACCACGCTGTCCGTCCTGGGCATCGTGATCGGCGTCGCCGCGATCGTGGCGATCATCGCGATCGTCAACGGCGCTACGGCCTCAATGAAGGAGCAGATCTCCGGACTCGGAATGCGGACGATCAACGTGACGATCTTCCCGAACGCCATCTCTGCCGCCTCGTCGGCGCGGGCGCTCACGGACGAGTTGACCGGTCGGTTCGAAGCCTTGCCGAGCGTCTCCAAGGCCGTGCCGACGTCGTC
This sequence comes from Candidatus Bipolaricaulis sp., assembly GCA_028707055.1. Lineage (GTDB taxonomy): Bacteria > Bipolaricaulota > Bipolaricaulia > UBA7950 > UBA9294 > JAPLGD01. The sequence continues at coordinate 8,353 of JAQTVA010000004.1, forward strand.
CTCCAACGCGCGGGCGATCATCGATGGGGAGGAGTACTCCGCTTCGATCGCGGGTGTCGTGCCGGAGTACGCCGAGCTGTTCGACGGCTTCTACCCTACGAGCGGTCGATTCATCTACTCGATGGACGACAACCGGCGGGTCGTCGTTCTCGGCGCCGGGTTCGCCGAAGACTACTTCGCCGGCGAGGATCCGGTCGGCCGTCGCATCACGCTCGAGATCTCCAACCAGAAACTGGCATTCACGATCATCGGCGTCATGAGCGCGCGCGGACGCGTCGGCATGCAGGACCTCGACGACACGATCTTCGTGCCTCTGTCCACGGTCCAGCTTCTATCCGGATCACGCCAGTTCACGTCGTACATCGCCCAGGCCGAGAGCGAGACCGTCGTCGACACCGCCGCGGAGGAGATCGAAGGGGTCCTCAAGGAGGTCATCTCAACCACCTCGACCTCCGGATCGAGCAGTTGGCGCGGTCCCAGAACTCCCTACAACGTGTCGCTCCAGCAGCAGTTCATCGAGACGTACGAGTCCACCGTGGGGACCATGACCCTCATCCTGGGTGGCGTGGCGGCGATCGCGCTCCTCGTCGGCGGGATTGGGATCATGAACATCATGCTTGTCTCGGTGACGGAGCGGACCCGAGAGATCGGCATCCGCCTCGCCATTGGGGCGCGTCCACGCGACATCCGGACCCAATTCCTTGTGGAAGCTATCCTCACCAGCTCGCTCGGCGGACTGATCGGACTCGCCGCGGGGTGGCTGTGCGCCTGGCTCGGGTCGCTGCTTGGCGACTGGCCGTTCGTCATGTCCGTCTATCCGGCGCTCCTGGCGGTGGGGTTCTCGCTTCTGATCGGGGTCACTTTCGGCCTGTACCCGGCCGTTCGCGCGGCTCGGCTCGATCCAGTGGAAGCCTTACGGTACGAGTGACCGCGTGCGGGAGGATCGATCGCCTCTCCTCCGGCCCCGCCAGAGCCGGCACGGCTGCCCGGCCGGCTTCACCGCTCCTTGCACACCGGCTCCGTCGACCCGTCAAGGCGGCCGAACCGGCGATGACCCGGCGTCGCTCGTTCGAGACCGTCCTAGTCCATGTCGCTCGAGTCCACCGGACCGCGAATCCACAGGTTATCGAACCGAACCGTCGTCTTCCCAGCGAAGTTCACCGTGCACAGCGCGACCGTTCCTCCGAGGGGAAGGACGACGCCAAGCGTCGCCGGCGATGCGCCGTTGAACGAAACCCGCGTGCTTCGGGTTCCGGCCTCCAGGTCGAGGCGGTTCACGACGTCCTTCCCTTCCTTCAGATTCGACGAAGGCATCCACGTGCCCGCAAGGCGCCAGGACGAGCTTTCGCCCGGGGCCTTCTTGAATGCGGCGTAGCTGCCTTCGGAGTCGATGAGGATCATGTAGACCCACGGGTCCGCGGCATCCTCCGCGGGGAAGAACACCAGCCCTGCGGCGCAGCTGTCGGTGCACCTGGAGAAGAGGATCTCGATCCCGAACGAGGGTCCGGATGCCTCGGCAGGGCACTCCAAGAACGTCACGACACCCTCGTCGGAGAGCGGAACCTCCACGAAGCCCCCCGAGTTCCAGAACTCCGCGAACCACTCGCGGGACTGCGAGAATGACTCTTCGTACTCGCCGTCCTTCGTGTAGACGTCGGACCACTCGACGTAGACGATCGCCGGCGCGGCCGCGGCGACGATCTCCCGTGACGTGAGGATCGCGTCGGCGGAGGAGACGCTCCAGCCGGGCACATGCTTGGCCGCCAATTGCGCCGCGAGGTTGATCGGGACGAGGAAGCTCACCCCCTCGACCTCTTCGCCGACGATCTTCGACGTAACGATCCCGACGGCGCAGCCGTTCTTGTCGAGCGCCGGTCCGCCGCTGTTCCCGGGGTTGACGGCGGCATCGATCTGGAGGAGCTCCGGCGAGTCCTTGATCTCTCGGAAGGCGGTGACGTTCCCTCCGGTGACGTTCAGGCTTACGCCCAGTTCGAACGACAGGGGGTACCCGAGGACGATCACCTGATCGAAGAGCTGCACTTGATCGGAGTCCGCGATAGGAACGACGGCAAGCCCTGACGCCTCGATCTTCAGGAGCGCGGCGTCGTAGCCTCCTTCATCGATGGTGGGGCTGTGATCGACCACGCGTGCTTCGTACGTTCGACCATCCGACAACGTGACGGTGATCGGCCCCGTGGCACCCTCCACGACGTGATAGCTCGTGAGAATGTACCCGGACGCCCCGACGATGAACCCCGTGCCCCCCGTCGAGTAGGTCTGGGCCGCGACGTGAACGGCCCCAAGGCCGGCGGTCGCGATCAGGCATGCCGCAAGAACCATGCGTCGGTATCCTGTCATCTCTGATCTCCTCCGCGCGGTAGCGTTGTCTCCCTTACTTTACCCGGGACGGAGCCTCCCGCCCATCCTTGCCGGGCAAGAAGGCACCTCCCCCAGCCGGATGGCACGACACCGGATCGCGTGCGCCGACCCCGTGCGGCGACGTCAGTCCGTTGGACCGGACGAGGCGTCGGTGGGAGCCTCAAAGAGGTGTCGAAAGAGGTACTGCTGCAGCTCGGCCAGCCGGTCGAGTGCGGACGCAATGCGGATGCGATGTTCGATGGGGAAGGCCGTCGGGCGTTTCCCGCGGATCCGCTCCGCGTCAATCGTCGGCGCGGGGTCCTTGGCGCGCTGATCGATGTCGAGCGACACGTAGCTCAGCGCCTCCCGCGCCTTGAAGATCTCGACGACGCCTTCCTCCGAGATGTTCACCGCGTCGGCAAGCTCGGAGAGCGTCGGAAGGCGCCCCGTTTCGCGGAGAAGACGGGCCTCGGCAGTCTCGATCTGGCGGTTGAGGTCGTTCATCCACGGCGGCACACGAAAGGATTGCTCCCGATCGCGGATGTGTTGACGAATCTCACCTCGGATCAGGTTTCCGGCATACTCGCGGAACGGCCGGCCGCGCGCGAGCTCAAGGTTGCACACTGCGTTCAACAACCCAAGATATCCGGCGCGAAACAGGTCCTCCGCCGAATACCCGCTACGCGCGAAGGACTCCGCGATCACCTCGTAGACCCACGGGGTCGCCCGTCGCAGAGCCTCCTCGCGAACGCTTCCGTCTGCGTCTCCACGCCGGAGCAGGTCGATGAGATCGGCGTCCGCGTCACGCGGCGCTCCGTCGCGCCGTCCGTTGGTCGCCATGGTCAGATCGCGAAGTGGAAGCCGAACGTGACAAGCTCGATTCCCGCGAAGTCGAACTCGACGTGTGTGAAGAGAACCACTCCCGAGAAGGTCACCTTCGCACAGACGCACTGCTCGGCGAACCCGCCGGCATCAAAGGTCGTCAGGCTGACGAAGGTCACCGGCCCGAACGCCGCCTCGATCGCGATCCGCTCCTCGCTGAACAGGAACACGTCATCGAACGACGTCGCGCTGGTCACCAGCACGCCGCAGACCGCGAACGAGACGCCAAACTGCTGACCGGAGAAGGCGATCGGGATCACCGTCGGAACGACGGGAGCCGCGAACGTCGTCGACGAGGTGAAGCGCACCGCCGCGATCTCGAGGTCGAGGATGAACCCCGCCCCCACAATCCCGAAGGTGCCGTCGAGGGTCATCGTGGTCAGGAAACGGAACGCGGGGTCGTCGAAACGATAACCCAACTCGAACAGCATCCTGTCTAGCCCGTACGCGTCGAACCATGTCGTGTTGCTCGCCATCATCCCGAGGTAGTCGACCTCGAGTCGAACGAGCTCTTCTTCGAAGTAGAAGCCGCCGACGATCGTCACATCGAGATCGGCCGTCTCGGCACACAGCGCATCCAGGTGTCCGAACAGAGCGAGCAGTTGGTGGGAGAACGGTGCCTCGATCCCGTCGAGCAGGTTCACCAGGTCCACGGCGCCGAATCCGGTCAAGCTGGTGATCGCGAACCCGCAGGCGATGTTGCTCCCGAGCTCGAACACAACTCCCGTGCTGTACGAGGGGGTCTGCGGCCCGCCGATGTCGGCCAGAATCCAATGCATCCCGATGTCGATGCCGACGATCGACAGGTCGAAGGACAAGTCGTTCCAGACGAAGTAGGGTTCGAATCGGATCTCTTCCGCGATGCGTACCGCACCGAGATCCACGGCGATCGTCAGGGCTTCGGAGACGAAGCCGCTCAAGCTGAACGCAGTCTCTGAGAGCAACCCCACGCCGGTGAAGGCGAATCCGAGCGTGAGCTCGGAGGTGATGTCGTAGGACGGTGGCACCGGAGCGTACGTCACCTCCAGCCCGATGTCGGCGGAGAAGCCGAGGCCCCCAGCCGTCGCCACCCCGCTTGACGCGAGGAGCAGGGCAATCACTGCAACCCACTGCGCGCTCATCCGATGCATGAGTCTCCTCCTCCCAAGACGGACGGTCCTGGCTCGCTCCCCAAGCGTAGGTAGGCGCGAGGAGACTCAGGCGGAAATGCGACAGAGAGTGAGCGTGGATTCGTCACCGGTTGCAGGGACACCTGTACCGTCGTCTCCTTACGAGACAAACGGCGGGCTCGGCCGCGGACGGCGCTTCCCTACTTGCGGATCTCCATCTTGGAGAACACGAGGCCGGTGAGGAGCTTGGGATAGAAGTCGGTGGATTTCTGCGGCATCTTCTCCCCGTGATCGGCAACACCGACAACCTCGCCCGCCGATGTCGCATTCAGGATGAAGAACATCTGCTCCGCCCCCGACTCGACGCCCTTCCGCCCCTTCTCGACGTTCACGGAGTACGTGATGTTCGCCTGCTCTTCAAGCGCCTTCGCATCGATCCCAAGCAGCGGCTCGAGAATCGCCGCGTGGAGGATCGAGACACCGAGTCTGCGGTACTCCTTCGACCACGCACCGCCGATCCGCTCGTCCATCACCCGCTCGTCGCGTAAGCGCAGCGAGGCGGCGACGTCGCGCGCGAAGAAACCGAAGGTGTGGTGCCCCTTTCCAGCAGCCACGGCCTCCTGCATCGCCTCGAACGTACCATGACGGGTCACGTCGAACCACTCGCCGGCTCTTTCGAGGAAGGTCTCGGGCGCAAATCCCGCGACGCCATGCACCATCCGGTGAATGGGTCGAATCGACATACCGGGCTCGGCGATATTGAACAGCGTCATCAATCGGGCGTCGAACGACTCGGGCGCCGCCGGGCTCCACCCCCGCTCACGACACTCGCGCATGTAGTTCACCGAGGTCTCGTAGCGGTGATGTCCGTCGGCGATGTACAGGTCCTTGTCAAGCAGCGCCGCGCGGACCTCGCCGATCGTCCGCGGGTCGGAGACCCGCCAGACGCGGTGCTCGTTCCGATCGGCATCTTCCGCAACCATGTCCGGGGGTCTATCGGCGATCGCCGCGCCCAGCGCACGCTCCGCGGCACGGCGCGGATCGTTGTACAGCATGAAGACGTGCTCGAAGTTCGCCTCGGATGCCCGCATCAGCCGCAGCCGGTCTTCTTTCGGCCCCTTCAGCGTTCGCTCGTGGGCATGAACCTTCTCCGGCTCCAGCGTCGCCAGCGCCATCACGCCCTTTCGCACCAGGCGCTCGGCGTCGAAGGTGTACTCCTGGTGGTAGACGTAGAGCGACGGCTCGGGGTCGCGAACGAGAACGCCTGAGGCCGACCACTCCTGGAATGTGCGTGCCGCCCGCGTGTAGACGTTGTCTCGCTCGTCGTCCTTCGGCTCCGTCCGCCCTTTGATGATGCGAACCATGTTGACCGGACTGCGCGCATAGAGCGCCGCCTGGACGTCTTCAGGCACGCGGTCGTACGGTGGGGTGACGACATCCGTCAGCGAACGAACCTTCCTCGCGTCATAGCGGATGCCTCGGAACGCTCTGATCTCGGCCATCGGCTCTCCTTACCGAGTGCGCGCGAACTCGATGATGATCCTCGCCGCTTCGTCCCCCACCCGCGCCTGGGCCTCCTCCGTCGCGGCGCCGATGTGCGGCGTGAGGGATACGGCGTCCAACGAGAATAGCGGGTCGTCCGCAGGGGGCGGCTCCATGCCGAACACGTCGAGCGCCGCCCCAGCGACCTTGCCGCCCTTCATCGCCTCGACGAGGGCCGCCTCGTCCACGACGCCGCCGCGGGCGCAGTTCACGATCCTCACCCCGTTCTTCATCCGGGCGATCTCCGCCGCCCCAATGACGGCACCGACTTTCGGATCGAACGGAATGTGCAGCGAGATGAAGTCCGACGCTGCCAGGAGTTCGTCGAACGCGACCATTCTAGCGACCTGCGGGATGGGGCTGACTTTGAGGTATGCGTCGAAACAGAGGACCGTCATCCCCAGCGCGCGTGCCTTCGCCGCGAGGAGTTGTCCGATTCGGCCGATGCCCACGATGCCGAGCGTCCTTCCTTCGATCTCGATCCCTGAGAGCTTCTTCTTCTCCCAGTTTCCCGCCTTCATCGAAGCCGTCGCTCGTCCGATGTGGCGGGCCAGAGAGAGGATGTGGCCCAGCGCAAGCTCAGCCACCGAGTTCGAGCTCGCCGCCGGCGTGTTCCGCACGGCAATGCCCTTCTTCGCCGCGTGCTCTGCATCCACGTTGTCCAACCCGACGCCGGCGCGAACGATCAACTTGAGGTTCGGCGCCGCGTCGATGATCGGCGCCTTCACCTTCGTGGCGCTCCTCACGACGATCGCATCGTACGATGCGATCTCGGCCTTCAATTGGTCCGGAGAGAGATCCGTCTTCTCATCAACGACAAGTCCGGCCCCGCGCATCGCGGCGACCGCCGACGCGTCCAGCGGATCCGAAACGAGGACTGTGAACGGCATGCGCGCCTCCTTCCTACAGACCCAGGATGGTGTCGATCGCCCGCAGGAGCCCCAGGATCTCGTCCACCTGCACGTCTCCCATGTGAGCGATCCGGAACGTCTTCCCCTTGAGGTCGCCGTACCCGTTCTCGATGCGTGCGTTGTACTCACTCGCCAGCGTCTTGACCATCGCGGAGGCATCCACCTCACGCGTGTTCTTAACGCACGTCAACGTCTGCGACCAGTACCCCTCTTCCGGATAGATGTCGAAGTGCTTCTTGGCCCACGCCTGGACGATGCCCGCCATTTTCAGGTGGCGAGCGAATCGCTTCTCCATGCCCTCAGACAGCATGTCGCTGAGCTGGGCGTTCAGCGCGAACAGCTGCGGAATGGCCGGCGTTGACGGAGTCTGGTTCTTCTGATGGAACTTGTGCATGTCGAGGAGATTGAAGTAGTAGCTGCGTGGCGGAACGGTCTTGGCCCGCTCGAGTGCCCGCTCGCTGACCGCCGCCACCGCGAGTCCCGGAGGCAGAGCGAATGCCTTCTGCACGCCCGCCAGCACGTAGTCGATGCCCCAGGCGTCGGTGTCGATCTTCGCCCCCGCCATCCCGCTCACCGCATCGACCAGGAGAAGGACCCCGCGGTGCTGCCGCACGACCTCGGCGATCGACTCGAGCGGGTTCATCATCCCCGTCGACGTCTCGTTGAACACCAGGGTCACGGCGTCGTACTTCCCCGTCGCCAGCTGCTCGTCGACCATCCCCGGCTTGATCGCCGTGTCCCACGGAACGGCGAACTCGTCACACGGAACTCCGTTGCCCTTCGTGATCTCGTGCCAGCGATGCGAGAACGCCCCGTTCACGAGATTCAGGCAGCGCTTGGCCACCAAGTTCGTGACTCCCGCCTCCATCGCCCCCGTGGACGATGAGGTGAAGACGAGCACCGGGTTCTTCGTGTACAGAACCTGTTGGAGCTTCGGTTGAATCGCCGCGTAGAGCTCCGAGAACTCCGGCGATCGGTGGTGGATTTGCGGTGTCGCCAACTCTTTCAGGATCTCCGGACGCACCTGGGTTGGTCCTGGCGTGAACAGACGCTTGAACATCATCGCCTCCTACCGCTCGGTGATAGCACGACGGGCCGAGGATACCCTTGTCCGCTTCCGCTCGCAACGACCGCCGGCTCCGCCGGCCGACGGCCGGAGCTTGGCGTTCCTCCCCCCGCCGACTAGAATCGACACGAAGTTGTCAAGGAGGGGACATGAATCCTGTCTTGATCGGGATCCTGGCCGCAGCCGTCCTCGTGGTCGTCTGGGCCGTTGGCATCTACAACCGCCTCGTACGCCTGCGGGTTCAGGGCGAGGAGTCCTGGCGCGACATCGACACGCAGCTGAAGCGACGCTGGGATCTGATTCCGAACCTCGTGGAAACCGTCAAAGGGTACGCGACCCACGAAAGAGAGGTCTTCCAGCGAGTAACCGAGGCCCGCGCCCACGCCCAGGCAGCTACGGGACCGAAGGAGACGGCCGCTGCAGAGGCCCAGCTCCGCAACGCGATGGTGAACCTGTTCGCCGTCGCCGAGGCGTACCCCCAGCTCAAGGCCAACGAGAACTTCCTCCAGCTGCAGGGTTCGCTCGAGCAGGTCGAGGACGCGATCCAGAAGTCCCGCCGGTACTACAACGCCGTCGTTCGCGACTACAACACCGCCCTGCAGATCTTCCCCAGTAGCCTTGTCGCCAGCCTGTTCGGGTTCAAGCCGCGGGAGTTCTACATGCTGGAGGATGAACAGCAGCGCGAGGCCCCGAAGGTCACGTTCTGATGCGTTCCGTCCTCGCGGCCCTGGCTCTCGCCGTGGCGCTCGGTGTTTCCGCCGGCGCCACGCTCTACGTCGAGAGCTTCGATGCTGTGATCGGCCTCACGACGGCCGGCGACCTCGAGGTGATCGAGACCCTGGCCGTGGTCTTCGTGACCCCGCACCACGGGATCGAACGGTACATCACGATCTCGGGCAGGACGCCGCTCGGAAAGCGCGTGACCATTGACCTCCGGGTCGGCGAGGTCACCATGGACGGCGCGAACGTCGCCGTAGAGGCCCGCCGATCGGGCAGCCACCAGTACCTGCGCATCGGCGATCCCGATCGCACCATCACGGGAACCCACGTCTACCGGATCGCGTACACGGCCGGTCGCGCGCTCCTCTTTCACGACGACTACCTTCAGCTCTACTGGAACGTCACCGGCAACGACTGGGAGATCCCCATCCGACGCGCGACGGCGGTGTTCGCTCTGCCCCCCGGGACACCCTCTGAGAACGTCAGCACGACGAGTTACGTGGGACCGAAGGAAAGCACGGCCCTCGGGCAGCCCGTCACGGTCGATGCCACCGGTCGCTTCGTCTTCGCGACGGGTGCAATCAATCCGGGCTCCGGACTGACGATCGACGTTTCGATCCCTCGCAGCCTGCTTCCCATCACTCCGCCGACGCTCACCCAGAAGCTCGGCCGCTTCCTGTGGGACAATAAGCTCGCCGCGCTCCCGATGGCGACCCTGGCCTTCATGATCGTCCTTTGGTCGCGCATCGGAAAGGATCCCCGGAAGGGCGTGATCGCGCCGGCGTTCGAGCCGCCCTCCAACCTGGGGCCGGGCGCCGCCGGCGTGCTCGTCGACGATCGCATGGACCTGCGCGATGTTTCCGCCATGGTGATCGGACTGGCGGTCGACGGGTACCTTACGATCCGCGAGGATGCGCCCGGCGACGAGTCGCTGGCCGACAAGGCACGCTCGTGGTTTGGGGGTTCCACGACCCGCTACACGTTTGTGCGCGGGCAACGTTCACCCGACGACCTGTTCGCGGCGGAGCGCGCGCTCTACGACGCGATCTTCCCGGATCAAGAGGCGAAGGAAACGCCGCTTGACGCCCTTGAGAACCGGTTCTACAGGCATCTGCCGACCATCCGCCTCCGGCTGTTCGACGACGTCATTGCGAAGAAGCTCTATCCACGGAACCCGGAACGGGTTCGCGCGGCGTATGCCGGGTGGGCGGGAGCCCTCGTCGCGGCTGGCGCCGGCCTCGGTGTCTGGCTCCAGTCTCTCTACGTCGGCGTGGCCGTCGCCCTGTCGGGGCTCGTCGTGCTGTGCTTCGCCCCCATCATGCCCCGCAAGACGACGCAAGGGGCGGCCGCCCTCGCGGAAGTCCTCGGCCTGGCGGAGTACATCCAGCGCGCCGAGGTGGACCGGATCGAGTTCACCGACGCGCCCGCCAAGAGCCCGGAGCGGTTCGAGAAGCTCCTGCCGTACGCTGTTGCCCTAGGGCTCACGTCCATCTGGATTCGCCAGTTCGAGGGCCTCCTCCGCGTGCCGCCGCAGTGGTACTCCGGAGGCGCAACGTTCAACGCCCACCTCTTCGGCCTCTCCCTCGGCCGGCTGACAAGCGGGATGCAGAGCACGTTCGTGTCGATGCCGCGGACGGCGGCAAGCTCCGGACGATCGGCGTGGGGCGGACGGTCCAGCTTTGGGGGCGGCTTCTCCGGCGGAGGGTTCGGCGGAGGCGGCGGGCGCGGCTGGTAGTCGACGACGTTCACACAACATTCACAGCCGCCCTGTACGATGCCCCTGCGAAAGGGGGACGGGGTCGTCTCATGAATGCCCGCACGTTCGTCTGGTCTTGTCTTTTGTTGGTCTGTTTGTCGCTTCTTGCATCCGCGTACGAGCTTCCTGCGACGTGTGTACGCTGGAGTTCTGCTCGGCCGCTCACATGGTCGGACTTCCTCTCCCCACCGCCGGCCAACGCCTCCGATCTGATTGATGTCGCCGCGATTCACATGACCATCCACTGGTCTGCGAGCTACGCGATCCGCAACCAAGGGGGGGCGATGTGGGTCGGCACAGTGCAAGGGCTATCCGTTGTGAACGCTATGGACACCGCCCGGTCATGGGTTGTGGCAAACCGGCAGAGCGCTCAGGCACTGAGTCACGAGCAGACCCACTTCAACCTGAACGAAGTCTACCGCCGCAAGGTCGAGCTGGCGTTGCGTTGCCTTCAGACGACCGGACCGACGGCGCAGGCCGCGGAGAGCACTCTTGCGCAGAGGCTGCACCAGACCGCCGACGCGATTCTGGACCATCTGGCCGAGATCCAAGGCCAGTACGATCGCGAGACGCGGCACGGAAGCGACGCCGCGAAGCAGGCGGAGTGGGATCAGCGCGTTCTTCGATGGCTGGCGCAGCCGACGCTTGCACCGTAGAGCGGAGCCTCTCCGTGCCCGCCCGCCCGGGGAGAGAGACAACCTCAGCGAGATAAGGCTTCTCGCCGCACTGCAAAGGAGGACGGGATGAACCCTTGGCACGCCACGCGTCGATTCGCCCTCACGGCCCTTCTAGCCGCCGTGCTCGCGGCCGCCCTCGCCGGCTGCTGCGTCGGACCCGTTTGCTTCTAGCAGACGCCAGCGGAGGCCCGCGGCCACGGCCTGGCCGAATGCGACGCCGCCGTCGCCGCACGGCGCCCACTCGTTCGTCAGAAGCATCCGGCCCGACGCCTCCACAATCGTGCGGAGTTCCCCAGCAATGGCGTCGTTTGCGGCAACCCCTCCGGACAGACAGACCGCCCGAATCCCTCGCTCCTGCGCGACGGCGATCGCCGCCGTCGCGACGCCCCGCGCCAGGGCGCTCTGCGCCGTCGCCGCCAGCCGCCCGAGGGGCGCTTCGCCGACACCCTCGGCCAGCTCGCGAAAAACAGGAACAAGGTCCACCTCCCAGCCGCTCCCCAATCGCCGCACAGGAACCTCCAGCGGTAGAGGCTTGGACCTCGCTGCAGCCGCTTCGAGCCGCATCGCAGGCTCTCCTTCGTAGGTCCGCTCCCGACAGACACCGAGCCACGCCGCGACCCCATCAAGGAATCGGCCCGCGCTGGTCGTGCGCGGCGCGTTCACCCCGCGCTCCCACTGTCGCAATAGCGCGCCGCTCGCCTCCGCGCCGAGGCCGCGCCGACTCAGCTCCGCCTCGAGCCTCGCCAGCGGCACACCGGCTTCTGCGAGGTACGCCGCGGCGACGCGGAGCGGGAACCTCGTCGCAACGTCTCCTCCCGGAAGGTGAACCGCTCGAAGCGACCCCACGCGTTCGACGATCCCCCCGCTCGCCACGAAGATCTCCCCGCCCCACGCCGAGCCGTCCTGCCCGTAGCCGTACCCATCGAGCACGACACCCACGGCATCCTCGACGCGATGCTCGGCCATGACCGACGCCAGATGGGCGACATGGTGCTGAACCCGAACGACCCGGCCGCCCGATGCCGTTGCCATCTCCTCGGCGAGCGACGAGGTGAGGAATCGGGGATGCGCGTCGCACGCGAGGATACGCGGGGCCTCCAGGCCGAGCAGCCGTTCCATGTGATCGACGGCTCCCTTGAGGAAGGCGTAGGTCTCGAGGTTGTCGACCGATCCGATGTGCTGGGACATCGTGAGCTCGCCGGCGCCGTACACGGCGAACGCGATCCCCGTCTCCGGCCCGAGTGCGAGGATCGGCTCGACGCCGAGGTCGATCGCGAACTGCGCCGGCGTGTACCCCCGCGACCGTCGAAGGAAGACGGTTCTCCCTCCCGCGCGGCGCACGACGGAGTCGTCACAACGAGCCACGATTCGCCGCTCGTGTGTGACGCAGTGGTCGGCGATTCCCACTGCCTTTCGTTCGATCTCCTCGCGGTCGATCCACATCGGCCGACCCGGTCGGTTCGCGCTCGTCATGACGAGCGGGCCGTGCACCCGGTCCAAGAGAAGCGCATGGAGCCCCGTGTACGGAAGCATGACCCCAACGGTGTGGAGCCCCGGAGCCACCGCATCCGGAAGCACGCCGCACCGCTGCAGGAGGGCCACGATCGGCCGCTCCGGCCCTCGCAAGAGCGCCCACTCCTCCGGTGCGACCTCGGCGAACGATGGAACCACCGCCTCGGTCGTCATCAGGGCGAACGGCTGACCGGGCCGCCCGAGCCTCCGCCGGAGCCGAGCCAGCGCCGTCGAGGACAGCGCGTCGCAGGCCAAGTGCGTGCCTCCGAGCCCGTGGATCGCCACGACCTCCCCCCCGGAGAGCGCCGCCGCCGCCCGCTCGAGCGGTTCATCCTCAGTGCCGTCGAACCACAGGCGGGGGCCGCAGACCGGACACGCCGTGGACTCCGCGTGGTAGCGGCGGTCCAGTGGGTCGAGGTACCCCCCCTCGCACGTCGGACACAGCGGAAAGTCGGCCATCGCCGTGCGCGGACGGTCGTATGGGAGCCCTTCGATGATCGTGAATCGCGGTCCGCAGTCGGTACAGCTCGTGGCCCAGTACCCGCGGTACCGGGTCGCCCCCCGGATCTCCGCCAGGCACTTCCGGCAGATCGCGGTGTCCGGAGGGATCGTTCCGCTCGCTCGTCCCTCCCCGCGCGAGGGAACGATCGCGAACCCGAGGTCGCCCTCGGGAGTCCTCTCTTCCACGGACACGCCGGCGATCGAAGCCAGCGGGGGTCGATCCCTGAAGAGCGCTTCCAGAAAGGCATCCGCCGCCAGCGCGGGGCCCTCGACGAAGACCTCCACCCCCGAGTCTCCGCGATTGCACACGCTCCCGCGAAGTCCGAGATCCACCGCGGTTCGGTAGACGAACGGCCGGAAGCCGACGCCCTGGACGACGCCTCGGACCACGATCCTTCGGCGAACGATCACCGGGTCACGCATCGGTCAGGGGCTCGTCGGACAGCGTGACGTGATCGACGTACAGCTCTCGCCCGGCGACGACATCGACCGGAGCGGTGCACTCCGGACAAGCGAGAACAGGAATCGAGAAGTGATCGTCCGCTTCCCCCAGCCGCCCCGCGGCTCCGCGATATCCGCACGCCGGGCAAGCCACGACCGTCGGCACGACCTCGACCACGAGCTGTGCCCCCGCCAGACGGGTTCCATGGGACAGAATCTCGAACGCATTCCCGAGGGCTCGATCGGAGAGGATTCGAAGCTCCCCTTTCTTCAGGACCAGGGTCTTGACCCGGCCGGGGTGCTCCGTCAGTCGCGGCAGCACCGCGCTGATCAGCGCATCTACCACTGAGTACTCGTGCATCGCAGCCCCAGGAGGTCAAGCAGCGCGTCGATCCCCTCTCCGGAGCGCAGCGAGGTCAGAATCACCTTTCCGTGTGGGTTCACGCGCGCATAGTCATCGACGATTCGCTGGGGGTTCACCCCGACGGCGGCGGCGAGATCCACCTTGTTGACGGCGACAAAGTCCGTCTGAGCGAAGATCTTCGGGTGCTTCCGAACCATGTCGTCCCCCTCGGTAACCGAGATGACGACGATCTCCACGTCGGTACCGAGAGGGAAATCTGCTGGACAGATCAGGTTTCCAACGTTCTCGACAAACAGGACATCCATGGCTTCCAGGGGGAGATGGTCGAGCGCGTGATGCACGGTGTGAGCATCGAGGTGGCAGTCATCCTGCGTGTTGACGTTGACGGAGACCGCCCCTCTCTCCAGGAAGCGGCGGTGGTCATCGTCGCCGGCAGAGTCCGCGGCGATCGTGCCCACCCGAAGTCCCTGTCGGCGGAGTCGGTCGATCGCCTGTTCGATCAGCGTCGTCTTGCCGCTTCCAATCGCACCCATGACGCTGATGGAGCGAATCCGCTTCTCGTGCAGCCTCTGGTAGTTGGCTTCGGCCAACTCCAGCTGCCGTGCAAGGATATCCTCGCCGGCGAAGCGAACGTCATGCATGGTGTACCCCCTCTCTGCGACCGAATGATAGGGCCGGCGCAGATCGCCCGCAAACGGCGCCAATCCCGGAGGAGTCGAATTATCCGCCGTCGCAACGTATGATCGTGTTTTGACACCGACGGCTCCGCCGAGGGTATGTGATCGTAGCGAGCGCCGGCCCTGCTCGGCCGGGGGCTCGCTGGGAAGGAGATACGAATGCGAAGAGTACTGCTGACTCTCTTGCTGTGCGCCACCGTGAGCGTGGCGGCTGCGGCGAACGGAGCCCTGCTCGTCGACGCCGCAGACTTCAACTTCGGGAAGGTCATCGAAGGGACGATCGTGGTTCACACGTTCATCCTCTCCAACCCGGGGCCTCAACCGATCGAGATCAAGAAGGTCCGGGCCAGCTGCGGCTGTACCGCCATGGCGCTGTCCGACTACTCGCTCGACGCGGGGGAGTCCGTTCAGCTCGACACCCGAGTGGACACGAGCGGCTTCGGCGGCGACGTCGTGAAGTCGATCTACGTCGACTACATGACCGGGAGCTCCGAGTCGAAAACCCTGACGCTGCATGTCGCGGGGAACGTGTCCCGCGCCCAGCCGTACCACATCACGGTCGGCGACCTGAATTACCTCTTCTACATCCTGATCGACCTCCGCGACGCCGAGGCCTACGCCGCCGGCCACCTCATGGGCGCGATCAATATCCCGTACGGGGAGTTCGCCGCGTGGGCGGCCCGACTTCCCAAGGGAGTCATCATCGTCCTCTATGACCAGGACGGTGCGCTGAGCGACGAGATCGCCCAAGCCCTCTTCGCACAGGGGTACAGCGACGCGCGGAGTCTCCAGGGCGGGCTCAACGCGTGGACCATCGCCTACGACGAGCAGTTCATCCTGGAGCCGTAGGGCGATGCGTCGTGGGCGGCGGCGCGTCGAGGCCCCCCGCCCACGGCGCACAACGGGGGGGATCGTAATGCGGACCCGCTTCGTCTTGGCTCTCGCGGTGGTCCTGTCTCTGTCCGCCATGGTCGGCTTCGCGGAGTCGGCTCTGGACCTGCCTGTCGTCGTGGTCTTCTACGCAGACGGGTGCCCCGATTGCGCGTTGATGGAAGAGCTGTTGGTCGGTCTCGCCTACGATCTGCCCCCCTCTGCGATCCGACGCTATGAGATTTCGCAACCCGGCTCGATGCGGATCCTACGACGACTGGAGGCCGCGTACGAGATCGACTCGACAACGAGCGCCATCCCCATCGTGTTCGTCGGCGACACCTACGTCATCGGCGCGGGTCGTTCCCAGGAATTCCGATTGAGGGATGCGATCGGCCGCTGCGTCACCGTCGGCTGTCCATCGCCGCTCGCCCGCATCGAGCTCACGTCGTTCCCGTGGAAGGACGTCGCTCGCCTTGCCCTCATCGTCGGGCTCATAGCCCTTCTCGCGCTCCTGCAATTCCCCTAGATCCGAGAACCCGACTGCCTGAGAGCGGTATACTCTTCGCGGAGGCACTTTGAGCGACGCCAAGCGCACGGAGCGTCGACCGCGATCGGTCGCGTTCGACCAGCTCAACAACGAGGAGCTGATCGGCCTTCTGCGCAGAATGGATCCTGCGGGACGCACCGACGGCGAGGCTCTGCGGCTGCGTGAGGAGATCGTCTCGCGGAACATCGGTCTGGTGAAGTCGATCGCCGCCAAGTTCCTTTCCTCCGGTGAGCCCCTCGACGACCTGATCCAGGCGGGGTATATCGGTCTTCTCAACGCCGTGGCCAACTTCGACTTGGCGCGCAACACCCGGTTCTCGACGTACGCGACGTACCTGATTCAGGGAGAAATCCGCCACTTCATCCGCGACAAGCACGCTCCGATCCGCGTACCTCAGTGGGTGCAGACCATGAACCGTCGGATCAAGGAGGCCGAGGAGGCGCTCTTCAAGGAGCATGGGCGGGCTCCGACGTTGGCGGAATTGGCGGGCTCCCTCGACCTGACAACGGATCAGCTCGCGGCGCTGCTCCGTGGGCGGGAGTCGATGACGTACGTCTCGATCGATCGGGACCGCCGGTCGACGGACCCGAACCCGTCTCCTCCGTCACTCGACGAGGTTCTGCCTCCGCTGCGCGAAGACATGCCGCTCCATACGCGACTCCGCATTGCCGTAGCCATCGAGGAGCTGGCCGAGATCCAGCGGCAGATCATCGACGGGCTCTTCTACCGAGGCAAGAGCCAGTCGGAAGTCGGACAGGAGCTTGGAATCTCCCAGCGCCAGGTCTCGCGGATCAAGGATCGAGCGCTCTCCGATCTTCGCGATAGCCTAACCCGGGCGGCCGATTCGGCGAACCGGGAAACTGGAGAGGGACATGACGTGGAATAATCCGAGCGTGTGGGGAGAAGCAACGTGAATCGAACCGAAGAACGAGCGGACCTCTTGCTGTTGATCGGGCACGCGATCGACGGCTTGCGACGATCGATCGATGACCTCGACACGGCGAACCGTACCGACGGGCTCCTCCATCTCGGCCAGGTGATCCGTGAGATCGAAGACTACATCGAGCACATCCACGAGGATCCCCTGCTCGGGCTCGCTCCCGTAGCGCCGGCGCACATCCGGTCCGGGTTGCTGAAGGTACGCGACGATCTCGCCATGGTGATTCGGGATCTTGGCCAACCCACGACGTAGCCCGGCAGGCCCCCCCCCGGTGGCCCTGATCACCGGCGGCACCCGGAACATCGGCCTCGCCATCGCCGAGGAGCTTGGCATGATGCCCTATCGGCTGGTGCTTGCCTATCAAACCGACGTCGCGAAGGCCGAAGTCGCCGTCCGCCGCTTGGGGACGCTCGGAATCGCCGTGCGAGCCGTGCGAACCGACGTGACGGAAGACGGGGATGTCCGCCGCCTTCTCGACGATGTCCGAAACGTCGAGGGACGACTCGACCTGCTCGTGAACAACGTCGGCGACTTCCTGTGGAAGCCGTGGGCGGAGACGACCCTCGCGGAGTGGAACGACACTCTGCGCAGCAATCTCACGAGCGCCTTCCTGTGTGCGAAGACTTCACTGCCGCTCTTGCGCGAGCGCGGAGGGCAGATCATCTCGGTCGCATCGATGCACGCGGACGTCCTGCGTGCCGTCCCGAATACCCTGCCGTACGCGATCGCCAAGACGGGACTCGTCGTCCTCACGAAGTCCGCCGCGAAGTCCGAGGCGCGTTACGGCATCCGGGTCAACGCCGTCTGCCCCGGATTTGTGAGCTCAGGCGCAGCACCGGAGGTGGATCCGAACTCGATCCCCTGCGGTCGACTCGCCACGCCTTCCGAGATTGCCCACGTCGTGCGCTTCCTCGCCACGGAGGAGGCATCCTACGTCACGGGGGCGGTCATCAACGTCCACGGCGGCGCGCTTCTCTAGGCTAGCCTCCGACCGCGGCATCGTAGCCGCCGTTCGAGCGCTCGACGGTGATCCTCGTCGTCTGTTGATCGGAGATCACAACCTGGTCGAGCACAATCTGCGGCGATGTGTCGATCACGACGCGGTACGTCCCCGCCGGGAGCTTCGGGCCTTGGTCGCCTAGACGCCCGCTGTACACGACATTCCCTGTCGCATCGTACACCGTATACGTGAACGGAACGGCTAGGCTCAGGGCCGCGCGGAGCTCGGCGGTGTTGTTGGCATCGAAGTAAAGCCCGCCCGTCGCCTCGGCGATGTCCATCAGCTGCTGACGCGTCTTGTTGTCCTGACCGAGGCTGAACCCGACCACATCGATCCGTAGGTCGTGGCCGGCCGCGATCAGCTGGCGCGCCTCGGCCACCGGGTTGCCGCCGCACGTCTCCATCCCGTCGCTCACGAGGAGAATCAACTTCGTGCCGGGAGCGTCGGCGAAGTCCTCCGCCGCGAGACTCAGCGCGTAGGCAAGCGGAGTCGCCCCCGCGGGCTGCATCGCACGCACCTGCGTCTTGAACCACTCGTGGTTCGGCTCCGAGACGATCTTGGAGATGACCTCGCTGTGCCCACATCCGCCGAACGACCTCATGCCCACGTGCATCGTCGATGGCAGCGAGTCGATGAGGTCGATGATCACGCTCTTCGCGACCTCGATCTTCAGCTGACCTTCAATGACCTCACCCATGCTCGACGACGTGTCCAGCATGATCAGCAGGCTGTCCGGAGCTCGGTTCAGGGACAGCGAGAGCTCTCCGGCGGGCTGCAACTCGAGGGTGCCGTACTCCTCCCCAACGATGATCTCCTCAGCAGGCCCCATCGCCCCGATGGCATCGATGCTGGGACCCGAGCAATCGGAGTGGTTCTCGTCCCCAGGGACGTCGCTCAACCGCACAAAACGGAAGCGACCGCCCGAACCCGCATACGGAGCGATGTCCACTGCGCCGGGGTATCCAACGGTCTGCCCGACGTAAAGGAAGTTCATCCCATCCTCGCTGATCTCGACGCGGCAAGGCTGGTCGTTGGTGATGTAGATAAACAGGTCCGCTCCCGGGCCGTCCACCAGGACATTGTCGATGAACTCCACGATCAGATACCCACGAGAGTCCAAATCACTCAGACGGAAGCCGAGCGCCACGGCGTTCGTGTCGCAGCCGTCGCACGCCTTGAGACCGTCTAGGTTCGCGGCCGCGGGAGTACCGACCCCCGGCGTCTGGCCGGATGCGGATGCAGATCCGGCCCCGGTAGGACCGGCCCCGCACAAGGAGCAACCGCACGGCCTTGCGTCGGGAGGGCCAAGGGCTTCCTCAGGGTCATCGTACGCGTCCCGCACGCAACTGGCGACAACGTACTCCACGACGCGATCGGCAAACGCCCGATCGCCGTGCTGGAACGTCACTCCATAGTACGTGGCCGGCTGGGCAATCAACACCACCGTGACGGCTACGAGGATCCACGCTACGACGACAGCTCCACGCCCCACCCACCCGGTGCGCGTCCTGCGTTTCATCCAGCCACCTCCGCTCGAATCGAGTCCCCACCGATCATTGCTTACGGCCCATCATAGAGCGATCCGCAAAAGAAGGCAAGTCGCGGGCCCTTCCCCATTCGTTTCGACGAGTATTCCTTGCCGGACCTGTTGAAAGCCGCGGAGCCGTTCGCTACCATCGTCTCCGTTGCCGAGGTGGCGGAATTGGCAGACGCGCATGGTTGAGGGCCATGTGGACATACAACGTCCGTGCGGGTTCAAGTCCCGCCCTCGGCATTCCTCTTTCTTGCCTTTTCAGCCGTCCGGGAGAGTGAGGCCCGATGAGAATCCTGCTCGACGTCATGGGGGGCGATCTTCCTCCGCAGGAACTGATCCGGGGCGGAATCGCCGCAGCGCGCAACCAGTCCATCGACATCGCCTTCGCGGGAGACGCTCGGACGATCGAAGCCACGCTCGCGGAAGCCGGCGAGCGGTCGGGAGAGCGATTCAGCATCGTCCCGAGCACCGACGTGATCTCCATGGACGACCCTCCCGTACGCGCCATTCGTGAGAAGAAGGGGTCCTCCCTCGTCGTCGGCCTCGCGGCGCTGCACCGCGGCGAAGTCGATGGTTTCGTCTCGCCGGGAAACACGGGCGCCGTGGTCGTCGGTTCCATCTTCACGCTGGGTCGGATCGCGGCCATTCCGCGTCCGGGACTTCTCGCCGTCCTGCCGACCCTTCGCGGCCCGAACCTCCTCGTCGTGGACGTGGGAGCGAACACGGACTGCTCTCCAAGCCACCTCGCGGCGTTCGCACTGATGGGAGCCACCTACGCGCGGGAGATCCTCCGCATCGAGCATCCACGCGTCGGTCTGCTCAACATCGGAACCGAGGAGACGAAGGGGAACCGCATCACCCAGGAGGCGTTCGCCCTTCTGCGCACGTCCGCGCTCGACTTCGCCGGCAACGTGGAGCCGCACCACCTGCTCACCGACCGACCCGTCGACGTCGTCGTGTGCGATGGATTCATCGGCAACGTCTTCTTGAAGTCGATCGAGGGCGGGATCTCGGCCGTCACGAGCCTCCTGAAGAGATCGATCATCCAGAACGCCTTCGCGAAGGTCGGCGCACTCCTGCTCAAGCGCGCTTTCTCCGACGTCCGTCAGGTCCTGTCCTACGAGCGCCACGGCGGCGCCCCGCTCCTCGGCGTCAACGGCACGGTCGTCATCGCCCACGGACGTTCGGACGCGGTGGCCATCGAGAGCGCCGTTGACGTCGCGCGAAGACAGGTCGAGGCGCGACTTGTTGAGCGTTTCGGGCGCGGCATGCAAGGGTGGGCCCGAGATGGCGGCTAGGATCGTCGGGAGCGGGTCGTACCTCCCGCCCCACACCGTCGCGAACTGCGACCTCGAGAGCGTGGTCGACACCTCGGACGAGTGGATCGTCCAGAGAACGGGAATCCGCGAGCGGCACCTGCTCGACGAGCACGAACTCCCGTCCGACATGGGAGTCGTTGCCGGACGGCGTGCGTTGGAGGCCGCCGGCTGCGTCGCCGGCGACATCGACTTTCTCCTTGTCGCCACCACGTTTCCGGACATGACGTGTCCGGGGACGGCGCCCTTCGTGGCCCGGGAACTGGGCACAGGCGATGCACCGTTCTTTGACCTCACGGCGGGCTGCACGGGGTTCGTGTACGGGCTGGCCGTGGCCGAGGGCCTCCTCGCGTCGGGACTGGCCCAGTGCGTCCTCCTCGTCGGGTCTGAGGCGTTGTCAAGGGTCACGGACTGGAACGACCGCCGAACGTGCGTCCTGTTCGGCGACGGGGCCGGCGCGGTCGTCCTCCGATCCGGACCCGCGGGAACCGGGGTGCTCGGCGTCTCTGTTCACGGAGACCCTGAGAAGGCCCTTCTCCTTCACATGCCCGCGGGAGGCGCTCGTCAACCGGCCAGCCACGCCACCGTGGACGCCCGCCAGCACTTCCTCCAGATGGAGGGCTCGGGTGTGTTCCGGAGCGCCGTTCCGCTGATGGAACGCGCCCTGGAGCGCGCCCTCGCGAAGGCCGGGCTGACCCTGACCGAGGTCGACTGGGTGATCCCGCACCAGGCCAACCAACGGATCATCGACGCCCTGGCACGGCGTCTCGGGGTCTCCCCCGATCGAGTGATCGCAAACGTCGATCGCGTAGCCAACACGTCCGCGGCGTCGATCCCGATCGCCCTCGACGAAGCGATGCGCCAAGGGCGGATCAAGCCTGGAGACGTCGTGGCCATGACCGCTTTCGGAGCCGGCGTCACGTACGGTGCGGCGATCGTGAGGATGTGACGGTGGATCCCACGGCCGATCGAATCGCCTTCCTGTATCCCGGCCAAGGAACCTTGCCCCGGGAGATCGTCCCTGCGCCCGACGACCTCGAACGGCTCTACGCCATCGCCGAAGATGCGGGACTGCCGCTCCGTCGCTGGACCCGCGATGCGGACGTAGACCGCCTCTCTCGAACGGATGCCGCCCAGCCCGCGCTTTTCCTCGACTCCCTCGTCCGAACCGCTGCGCTGCACTCGTCGGGGCTCGCCCCAGATGTTGTGGCAGGTCACAGCCTCGGGGAGTACTCCGCCCTGGTCGCAGCCGGGGTTCTCGCGCCGCACGATGCGCTCCGCCTCATTCTCCGCCGTGGCTCGCTGATGCGCGACGTCCTGGGTGGGATGGTGGCCGTCGTGAAACTGGATCTCGAAACGGTCCGCTCGCTGTGCCGTGAGATCGGGCCCGACCTGCACGTGGCGAACCACAACGGCCCCGCGCAGGTCGTCGTCTCCGGGCCCGCCGCCGCGCTCGACGCCGTCGTGAAGGCCGCCGCGAGCCGGGGCGGCCGAGGACTGCGCTTGGCGGTGTCGGGTCCGTTCCACTCGCCGCTCATGCGCCCGGCCGAGACCGCCCTCGCCCCGGAGATCGAGCGCGCTTCGTTCTCGGCCCCGTGCGTCCCGATCGTCTCATCCGTCAGCGGAGCCGAGGAGGGGGATCCGAGCCGGCTGAAGGCGCTGCTCACCACGCAGATGACATCCTGCGTGCTCTGGGCGGACGTGCTCGAAGCCCTCGAGGCCAGGGGCGTGACGCACGCCGTGGAAGTCGGCGCGGGCGACGTCCTCACGAATCTCGGTCGGCGGGCCTCGAAGGGAGTCCGTTTTCTGACCTACCAGGAGGCTGTCGATGGCGCGCTTTGAGAACAAGGTTGCCCTGATCACGGGGGCTACTCGCGGAATCGGCCGTGCCGTCGCCGCTCGGCTGCACGCCGAGGGGGCCCAGGTCGTCGGCCTCGGCCGCGACGAAGCGGCTGGCACGACGTGGACGAGCGAGTTCCCCGGTGCGCAGTTCTTCGCGGTCGACGTCGCCCGCGGCGGGGACCTTCGCGCGGCGATCGAGGAGATCGTCCGCCGGTTCGGCGGGATTGACCTTGTCGTCTGCAGCGCCGGAATGGTGCACGACGCTCTGGCTCTGCGAATGTCCGAGGATGCCTGGAACCAAGTCCTGGCTGTGAACCTGACCGGCACGTTCCTCACGATCCAGGGGTGCCTGCGAACCCTCCTGCGCCGGCCCGGATCGGCGATCGTCGCGATCGCTTCGGTGGTCGGCGAGACAGGGAACGCCGGGCAAGCCAACTACGCCGCGTCGAAGGCCGGCATCGCGGGCCTCTGTCGAAGCGTCGCGAAAGAAGTGGCCGGGCGAGGTGTTCGCGTCAACGTGGTCGCTCCGGGCTTCGTCGAGACGGACATGACCGCATCCCTGCCCGCCGCCGCTCGCGCCGCGTATCTAGAGCGTATCCCGCTTGGACGCCCGGCCCGCCCTGAGGAGATCGCGGACGCGGTGTGCTTCTTGCTTTCGCCGGAGGCATCCTATATAACTGGGCAGGTGATCGGCGTCAACGGCGGGCTATTCCCATAGAGTGCGCATGCAAAGGGAGGTTTCTCTGTCATGAGTGACATTGCCGACAAGGTGAAGGCGATCATCTGTGACCAGTTGATGGTCGACGCGGATGAGGTCACCGATGCATCGTCCTTCGTCGAGGATCTCGGGGCGGACTCGCTCGACACGGTCGAGCTGATCATGGAGTTCGAGGACGAGTTCGGGGTGGAGATCCCGGACGAAGAGGCCGAGAAGATCTCGACCGTCGGAGAAGCCACCGCGTATCTCGAGAAGCTCCTTGCGAAGAAAGCGGCCTAGCCTGAGGCGGCGCGAAGGGGACAGCGAGTCGAATCGCTCGTCCCTTTTTCGTTGGGTTCGTCCGGCGCCCGTTCGATGAGGAGATCCCATGACCGATCGCTCGTGGACTGAGGACACGCTGACAACCTACCTCGATCGACTTGCCTCGGGCGAGCCGACCCCCGGTGGCGGAAGTGCCGCCTGCGTCGCAGGCGCACTCGGGGCCGGCCTCGGCTCCATGGTCGTCGCCGTCGCTCAGAAGAAGGGCGGCGGCGGCGATTGGGCGGGGTTCGACCTCGCCTTCCGAACCCTCGGCGAATCGTTCCTCCGCCTTGCCGAGGACGACGAGGCCGCCTTCGCGGTGGTCATGGACGCCCTGCGGCTTCCCAAGGGCGACCCGTCTCGACCGGAAAGGCTGGAGCAGGCCCTCGAGGAGGCCGCGACGGTCCCTCTTCAGGCCGCCGAGCAGGCCGTTCAGCTCCTGCGCCACCTCGAAGACCTCCTTCCCTACGCCTCCGTTTCGATCATCAGCGATGTGGGCGCCGCCGCTCACCTGGCTCTGGCCGCGCTACGCTCCTCCCTCCTCAACGTCGACGTCAACCGACGGGGGCTCAAGGACCCGGACCGGCGAGCGCAGCTCGTCGAGGAGCGCCGCGCGCTCGATCAGACCGGCGTGGCGATCCACGACCGCATCGCAGGCGCCGTCTGCGCGCGGCTCGCCTCGGAGTCGCACGCGGGCTGAATCCCCTCCCATGACACCCGACCGAATCTTCCCATCCAAGGATTCGGTGCTTCGCGATGCCCTCGCCGTGGCCACGGCTGCGGCGCGGCGCGTCGGAGCCGTTCTTCGCAGCGGTCTCGAAGACGTCGACAAGACCTGCGAGACGAAGGCCCACCGCCACGATCCCGTGACGCGCTACGACCGTGACGCGGAGCAAATCCTCGTCGACGCGCTCGGATCGGCGTTTCCCCGGTGCGGCATCCTGACCGAAGAGGGAACGAACCGCGCCGGCTCTGGCGCATGCCGTTGGATCCTCGACCCCCTCGATGGGACGAACAACCTTCTTCGCGGCGTGCCTCACTTCGCCACGTCGATCGGGCTCACGGATGACGAAGGCCCGGCGCTGGCTTGCATCTACGACCCGTGCCGCGACGAGCTGTTCACGGCGATCCGTGGGAGCGGAGCCCACCTGAACGGCCGTCCCATCCGAGTCAGCGTCGGCTCGGCCCTGGAGGGCGCCGTTCTGGGTGTCGGCTTCCCCACGCTTCCCGAACCGCGGAAGACGATGATCGGCCAACTCCCGGGGCTCGCTCCGCACGTGCGCTCGCTGCGGGTGACCGGCTCGGCGGCCCTCGACCTCGCGTATGTCGCCGCCGGGCGCTTCGATGCCACGTGGTACTTGTCCCTTCACGACTGGGACGTCGCCGCGGGGCGGCTGCTCGTGACGGA
>JAQTVA010000005.1 GCA_028707055.1 Candidatus Bipolaricaulis sp.
GTCGGCTTGGGCGGCGACCTGGATGGGATCGAGCGGCTGCCCGCGGGAATCGAGACGCTGGCCGACTACCGCAAGTTCGTGCCGCTGCTGCGGAGCGGGGGGCTCTCCGGCCGACAGATCGAAAAGGTCTGTTTCCGCAACTTCGCGAGGGTCTTCAGCGAGGTCCTTCCCTAGCGGCGTGGCCGCCGGCGCGCCCACAGGGCATGAAGGGCGTTCAGTGCACTCTCGTAGCGGGAACCGAGAACCTCGACATCCGCCGACTCGGGTTCGTTGGCCATCGTGAGGTACGGTATCCGGTGGTTTCGTACGGGAAGAAGCCCCGAGCCGGCGGGGGCCCGACGTGCCCAATCGTCCGTGCCGTACGTCCGCTCCATCTCCTCGCGCGGGACGGAGTGCGTCAGGATGCCGCTTCGTCGCTTCGCGTCGTACCGTGCAAGATTCCGCCGCCACGACTCCTCGAACGACACCGACACGTAGAGGATGGCGGCCCGCGAGAGCAGATCGTCGGACAGCGCGGCGAAGGCGTCCGCGTAACCCCGCGGCCCACCGCGGGAGAACTCGATCAGCAGGGTGGAAGGGCGGGTCGCGCGCGCGAGCCGTTCCGCGGCCGCGGCGTTGATCCGGTCGATGAGGAACCCCCAGATTCCCTCGTCGGTGACGGCGTAGTTGCCGTCCGCGCAGCGGGAGTAGAGCCTCTGCCGACCCAACCGCTCCCAGGCGTCGTCTTCCTCGAACTTCTGCCACAGGATGGGAAAGTCGTCGATGACGTCCACGGGGCCGAGATGGAAGCGCGACGCTCGCGCGTGCGCGGGGAGCCGGGACATGAAGTCGATGAACTCGCTCTTCCCGCTTGCCGGTCGCCCGAGCAGAAAGAGGACCTCGAGGGTTTCGCCGCCGCTTGCGGAGACGTACTTCAGCCCGAGGGCGTGCTCGACGGCCTCGAGTACGGCCGCCGCGGGACGATCGGCGTCGATCGTGATGAGCCGCGTGCCCCGCGCGTCGTGCCATGTCGACAGCCCGTGGAGGAACCGTTCGAGCATCGGCCCTTCGATTGCGTACTGAGGCGTTCCGCGCGCGGCCTGGCGTGCGAGGGACTCCGCGATCGGGACGTCGAGGCGCAGGTAGAGGTCCGGTCGATGCAGGCCGGCCTCAAGCTCGCCGTAGGCCGAGAGGAACGACGCATCCCCGATCGTCTGCGAGTACGCGGCATGGACACCGAGGTGAGACTCCTCCAGGCAGAGGTACCCCGCGGCGAGGATTTCGTTCACGCGCCGGGTGCGCTCCGGGACGGCGCGTCGCAGGGCATCGGTGAGGCGGTCCCGCTCGCGGAAGAGGTCGATCCCCTCGGCTTCGACAACATCCTTCACCAACTCGGGAACGACCCGGACCGATCGCGGATAGAAGCGTGCGAGGAGGGCCAGGGTCTCCGTCTTTCCGACGGCCGGGAGCCCCTCGACGGCGATGTGGCGGGCGCGTTTCTCGTTCACGTCGGCATCATACTCCGCGCCGAGAGGCGCGGCCGGAAGAGGGGCGCGTGACCCTCGACACGGCGGGCGAGGCCGGTATAATGGGCCAACTCGAAAGGAGCCTGGGGAATTGAAGAAGTTGATCATTGTCGAGTCGCCGACCAAGGCGCGCACCATCGGCCAGTACCTTGGCAAGGAGTACCGCGTGCTGTCCTCGCAGGGTCACGTTCGTGACCTCCCGCAGAACGACCTCGGTGTGGACATCGAGAAGGGATTCGAGCCGAAGTTCGAGACGAAGCGGACGAAGCTTCTGACGGAGCTCCGCAAGGCAGCCGAGGGTGTCGACAAGGTGTACCTCGCGACGGACCACGATCGCGAGGGGGAGGCGATTGCCTACGACCTGTTCACGATCCTGAACCGGGTCGTCAAGAACGAGAAGGCGTTCTCCCGCCCGATCTTCAATGAGATCACCAAGCCGGTGATCCAGGCCGCGCTGGCCAAGCCGGAGGCGATCGACCTCGACAAGGTCGAAGCGCAACGCACGCGGCGGATCCTCGACCGGCTGATGGGGTACATGGTCAGCCCCCTTCTGTCGCGAATCCTGGCGGGGAGCCGGTTCGCCGGTCTGTCGGCGGGACGCGTCCAATCGGTGGCGTTGCGTTTCCTATGCGACCGCGAGAGAGAGATCGCCGAGTTCGTACCGGAGGAATACTGGGAGATCGACGCGGAGCTGGGGAATGGAGAGCCGTTCCATGCATCCGTGACGCACCGCGGCGACGAGAAGCTGTTCGTGCGATCGCAGGCGGAAGCCGACGCGGTCGAGACGGCGCTGAAGAAGGCGAAGGCCGTCGTGACCTCCGTCGAGGAGAAGGACCGCCTGCGGAATCCCGCCGCGCCGTTCATCACGAGCTCGCTCCAGCAAGCGGCATCGTCGTTCCTAGGGTTCTCACCGAAACGGACGATGAGCGTGGCGCAAGAGCTGTACGAAGGGATCAGCCTTCCGGAGGGGAACGAGGGGCTCATCACGTACATGCGAACCGACTCGGTCCGCCTGTCCGACGAGGCGGTCGCTGCGGCGCGAGAGGAGATCGAGAAGACGTACGGGGCGAAGTACCTTGCCCCCGAGGCGCGCGGGTTCAAGAACAAGCGCCGATCCCAAGACGCGCACGAGGCGATCCGGCCGACCGACGTCGGGCGCAGCCCCGACGCGATGGCTCCCTACCTCACGGCCGACCAGCACAAGCTCTACCGCCTGATCTACGGGCGGTTCCTCGCGACGCAGATGACGCCATCGGTGTTCCGCCAGCGAACGGTGACCGTCACGGCGGGCGAGTTCACCCTGCAGGCGACAGGGAGCCGACTCGAGTTCGACGGCTTCCTGCGGGTCCTTCCCGATCGACGGGACAAGGAGGCCCAGTTTCCGCCGGACATCCGCAAGGGAAAAGCGCTCGCCCTCCTGTCCGTGGCCAAGCGGCAGAAGTTCACCGAGCCACCCCGACGGTACAGCGAGGCCGGGCTTGTCAATCTCCTGGAGAAAGAAGGGATCGGGCGGCCGAGTACCTACGCGTCGATCGTCTCGGTCATTCAGGAGCGGGGTTACGCGGTCAAGGACGGAGGCAGTCTGCGCCCGACGCTCCTCGGGCAGATGGTCGTCGACTTCCTGAACCGATTCTTCGCGGAGACGATCGAACCGCACTTCACGGCGCACCTGGAAGAGGATCTTGACCGGATCGAGGAGGGCGAGATGTCCAGGGTGGATGCCCTGAACGAGTTCTACGGCCCCTTCGCGATCCGTCTGGGGGCGCTCGAGAAGCAGCTCGAGGACGGGGAAGAACGCCCATTCCAGGTCCCATCCGACGTGGCCTGCGACGTCTGCGGCGCGCCGATGGAGCTGCGCTACTGGAAGGGGACCCACTTCCTCGGCTGTTCGCGGTACCCGGAGTGCAAGAACACCGTCAACGTTCCCCCAAATCTGGACGTCGTCTACGCCGCCAACGCTGTGCGGGCCAAAGAGGCGTTGGAGAAAGCGGCCGCGACGACCGCCGAGACGATCGAGTGTCCGAAGTGCGGCGGCAAGATGGAGCTGCGCACCGGTCGGTACGGTCGATACTTCCGCTGCACGAACGCCGATTGCGGCGAAACGGCGCCGGTGTCGACGGGGGTAGCCTGCCCGGTGTGCGGGGAGGGGACGCTCGTCGAGAAGTACGCCGCGAAGCGAAGGCGGACATTCTACAGCTGCAACCGCTATCCCAAGTGCCGCTTCGCAGTGAGCGACCGGCCGGTGAGAGCCTGCCCATCGTGCGGGACAGGCCTTCTCGTCGAGAAACAGGGAGAGCTTCGCTGTACATCCAAAGAGTGCGGCTACCGCGAGGAGCCCGGCGACGGATTCTCGGCGCCGCTCGGCGACTAGACGACCCCACCGACGGCTCGGCGGCTCCACGGCGGGTTGCTCCGGCTACGCGGCCTCGGACAAGAGCTTGAACCACTCCAGGCGCTGTTTCAGGTCTGAGTCCTGGAGTTTGGCGAGCGCTTCCTTCTGGATCTGACGGACCCGCTCGCGGCTGATCCCAAACTCGATTCCGACCTCATCGAGCGTCTTCGGCTGGTAGTCGTTGAGCCCGTAGCGAAGCTCCAGGATCCGCTTCTCTCGGTCCGTGAGCCGCTCGTCGAGCGCCCGCTCGAGTTCCTCGACCAGCAGGTGCTCGAACGTCTCGCGCTCGGGCGACTCGACCGTGGCGTCCTCGATGAAGTCGCCGAGCACGGAGCCGTCATCGTCGTAACCGATCGGGGTGTCCAGCGACGTCATGCTTTGCGCCGTCTTCTTCGCCTTGATGATGTTCTCGACGGTGGTTTCGAGAGCGTGGGCAAGGTTCTCCGGCGTCGGCAGCTCGCCGTTCTCCTTCAGGAAGTTGCGCTCCACCTGATAGATCTTGCGGATCAACTCGTTGATGTGGGTCGGAACACGGATCGTGCGCGAGCGGTTAGTAATCGCCCGCAGGATCGCCTGCCGGATCCACCACGTGGCGTAGGTCGAGAACTTGTATCCCTTGGTGTAGTCGAACTTCTCGATAGCCTTCATCAGGCCCAGATTCCCCTCCTGGATCAGGTCGAGGAAGGGAAGTCCGCAGCCGCGGTACTTCTTGGCGATCGACACGACGAGTCGGAGGTTGGCTTCGGCGAGCTCCTCGCGGGCCCGCTGATCTCCGGCCTCGATCCGCTTGGCAAGCCGCACTTCGTCTTCGCGCGTGAGCAGCGGGACGCGGCTGATCTCTCCGAAGTACGTGCGAATCGGGTTATCTGCATGAGCGGGACGATCATCCGTCAAGTCGACGTCGTAGCTGTCTCGTGTTTTCGTGCTCAGGTTCTTGCTCAAGCTGATCGTCGCCCTTGGCTCTTTCATGGCTCCTCCTGGCCAGCATGCCAAGTGGGGGTGCTATCGAAATGAAACCGGACGGCCAGACGGCCTCCGATCAGGCTTCGCGTATGCGCTCCTACCTGCGATGCTTCTTCTTCCCCTCGGAATGGGTCAATTCGTTGGACTAGTATAGCACAACGCCCGCGGCCCGTGAAGGACATCCACCGGCTCTGTGCGGCCTGGAACCGGGGACGAACGGGGCCGTCACTGCCGCGGTAGGAACGCGAGCAGCGCGGCGACGCCGAGTCCGACGAGGAGCCACAGGACGTCGAGGTCGAATCGGGGCGACGCCGGGCGGGCTCGGCCGAGGCCGACGCAGAAGCCCAGCGCGATCTCCGGAGAGAACGTCCACTGGTCGAGGAAGATCGGCTCCAGCGTTCGGAATTGGAGTTGGATCGCCGCCGCCTCAGCCAGCCAGATCTGGTAGCCGGCCCTCAGGTTCCAGAGCGGGCGGATCGACCACACCGGACCGACGCGCGTCCATTGCGTCGTGAAGCCGGCGCCGCCGAAGACGTCCGTCGGCCCCACCCACCCCTTGACGAGCAGCGAAGCGCTGACTTCGAAGACGTCCGGGAACGCGGCCGGATACGTGCCGAGGTCGAGGTACACCGTCAGGTGGGGGGAGAGGAGGGCCTCGACGGAGACGTAGGAGAACGATGCGGCCCAGTCGACGGGCAGCTCGTACGGCACGCTGACCCCAAAGCCGATCGACGCCAGCGCGGGCGCGAACGCCGCGCACGTCCCCGCCGCCGTCGCGACAAGGAGGCCGACCACGACCGCACAACAGGCAACTCCTCGGTTCATCATGCTTGACGCATCGTACGCCGCCTCCCGCAGGGGAGCGCGGCGGACGGCCCTCCGCGCGGGGAGGCGTGTCCGCTTGCGGCCGGACGTGAGGGTTGACGGGAGGAAGGCATCCGCTACGCTCTTCATCCCAACGAGGAGGGTCCATGCGCATTCGTGAATTCCGCATCGAGGACTACGACGCCGTGACGGCGCTCTGGGCGGAGGCGAGACTCCCCTTCCGCCCGAACGGGAGGGACCGCCGCGAAGCGATGGCACGGGAACTCGGGGGCGAGAGGTCGCTGTTCCTCGTGGCGGAAAAGGACGGGCGGGTCGTCGGCGTCGTCCTCGGGACGCACGACGGCAGGAAAGGGTGGATCAACCGACTCGCCGTCGCCCCCGCGTGGCGTCGTCGAGGGCTGGCGACGGCCCTCGTCGGCGAGGTGGAGAGGCGATTGCAGCGCCTCGGCATCGGGATCGTCGCGTGCCTGATCGAAGAGGAGAACGGCGTCTCTCAGGCCGCGTTCTCCGAGCTTGGCTACAAGAGGCACTCGGAGATCGTCTACTACGCCAAGCGGTTCCTGCCGGAACCGTAGGTGGGCTCGCTTCACTCGTGCGGTAGCGTCACGGTTCCTAAGACTGGAGCAGACATCGTGCCGGGTTCACTCGTCACGACGAGTTCTACCCTGTACGTACCTTCGAGAGGGTACTTCACTCGTAGCACAGGTACCGCCACCGTCTTCGTTTCGGCGAGGGGTGTCAGGATCGTGACGTCCTCGCCGAAGTCCCACATGTACGACGTGATGGCGCGCCCGGCGGGGCCGGATGACCCGCGTGCGTCGAGATCGACGACCATCAGGTCGACCGGATCCACGTTGTAGACAACGACGAACGACGCCTCCGGAGGCTGCTGGAACAGCTCGCATCCCGTCAGGAGAAGAAGGCCGAGAACTCCGATGGTGAAAAGAAGTCTGCGCTTCGACATGGCGACCTCCCTTTCTCTTCGTCAAGGATAGTCGGCGGCAACGAAGAAGGGAAGAGCGACAGGCGCCTAGGTGGCGCGGGCGCGCTCGAGGGCGCGGGCGACGAGGTCGGCGGTCACCTCGCGCCGATAGTGGGCGGTCGCGCGGACGTCGTCGATCGGCGAGATCTCCTTCGCGGCCAACGCTCGCGCGCGGGCGATGACCGAGTCATCCAGCGCCTGCCCGGCGACCGCGCGCTCGACGGACTTGAGCCGCAACGGGACCGGCGCAACCGATCCCGCGGCGAGGCGCACATCGACCGCCTTGCCGTTCGAGATGGAGGTGAGGCCGCCGACGCTCGCGATGGCGATCGTGAGCGCGCGACGCCGTCCCACCTTGTGAAAGAACGGGATCCAGTCGCCCCGCGAGACAGGAATCGACACGCCGCGCATGTATTCGCCGTGTTCGAGAACCGTGCGGCCGGGCGCGAGGAAGAAGTCGCCGATCGGAACGGAGCGCGAGCCTCTCTTTCCGCGAAGCTCGACGGCCGCCTCGTAGAGCAGGAGCGGAACCGCGCTGTCCGCGGCGGGCGACGCATTGGCGAGGTTTCCCCCGAGCGTGCCTCGGTTCCGGATCTGAACGCAACCGAGGACGCGAACGACATCGGCGAGCAGCGGCGCCCGTGCGGCGACCTCCTTCGAGGCGAGGATCTCCGCGAACGGGGTCGCGGCCCCAATCCAGAGTGCGTTTGCGCTTCCCTCGATCCCGCGCAGCGCGGCGACACGGGCCGGGTCCACGAGGCTCTTCGGCCGGAGGAGACCGGAACGCATCTTGACGAGGAGGTCGGTTCCCCCAGAGAGAAGATGCGCGCCGTCTCGGTCCAGGGCCTCGAGGAGTTCCGCCTCGGTCTCTACTCGCACATAGCGCACCGCGAGGCCTCCTTCGGCGAGGGGAGATCGGCGGGCCGGTCGATGTCGCGGATGCAGCCGGGGTCGTCGACGTCGACGGTTCGCAATCGGTCCGGATGGTTCTCGATGAACCGTCTTCCCCCACGGTCGCCGTGGAGCGTCTCGCGCAGCTCGTCCCACTGGCTGTGGCGGAAAAAGACCGGAAAACCGCGGCGGCCCTTCCAGCACGGGGCGGCGATCTCGGCGCCCTCCGCCGCGGCGTGAAGCACGGCGTGGATCGTTTCGGGCCGGACGAACGGCATGTCGGCGTGGAAGACGAGGGCGCCTTCGGCATCGGTAGGAAGCGCGTCGAGCCCGAGGGCGAGCGAGGAAGCCATCCCGCGCTCCGGGAGCGGGTTGACAACCACGCGCCGGTTGCGCAGATCGACCGCCCTGCGAATCGGCCCCGCTTCGCGGCCGAGGACGACGAGGACGAGCGGGACCGCCGCCTCGTCGAGGGTCGCGAGGACGCGGCCAAGAGACGGGACCCCGTCGATGTCGATCAGCGGCTTCACGGCTCCCATGCGGCGGCCCTGTCCCGCGGCGAGCACGATGCCCGCGATCACGCGGCCTCCTGCACTCTCGCCTCGGCGAGGCGTTTCGCCGCGAGCCTTACCGCGTCGACGATCTTCGCGTAGCCGGTGCAGCGGCAGAGGTTGCCCTCGAGGGCCATCAGGATCTCCTCGTCCGACGGCGCCGGGCAGTCGCGGAGGAGCGCGTAGACGGACAGGACGAATCCCGGAGTGCAGAAGCCGCACTGGACGGCACCGGCGTCCACGAACGCTTGCTGGATGGGGTGCAGCCGCGGGCCGTCTGCAAGCCCCTCGATCGTCACGATGTCGGCCCCCTCGATCTGAAGGGCCAGAACGAGGCACGAGTTCACCGGGCGGCCGTCGAGGAGAACCGTGCACGCGCCGCACTCCCCCTCGCCGCATCCTTCTTTCGTTCCCGTAAGGTGTAGATCCTCGCGGAGTACGTCGAGGAGCCTCGTCTCCGCGTCGACCTCGGCGGTCACAGCCCGCCCGTTCACGGCGAATCGGACCTTCATAGGTGCCGCTCGATCTCCTTCAGCGACGGCTCCACGACGATCGGGGCGCCGATGATCGCTCGCGGCGAGGCGACGTCTTTCAGTCCATTCCCCGATACGACGACGGCCGCCGTCTTCCCCTCCAGTGTACCCGCCGCCGCGAGCTTGCGAAGCCCGGCGAAGGAGGCCGCCCCGGCCGGCTCCGCGAAGACTCCCGTTCGACGGGCCAGCGTCACGATCGCGTCGAGAATCTCCGCATCGCTGACCGTCACGAATTCGCCACCGTTCCTCGCCACGTACGTCACCGCCTTGACGATGTCGCGCGGCTTTCCGACGCAGATGCTGTCAGCGACGGTGCGGGCCTCGCCGTCCTCGATCGCCACCGCGCGACCGCGATACGCGGCGGACGCCCGGGCGATTGCCGCGGAGCCCTCGGCCTGGACGCCGATGACGCGGGGGGCGTGCTCGAGCCATCCGAGTCGGACGAGCTCGTCGAATCCTTTGCACAGGCCGCTCACCACCGAGCCGTCTCCGACGCCGACGAGGACGACGTGGGGCGGGTTCCAGGCGAGCTGCTCGGCGATCTCGAGGGCCCCGGTCTTCTTCCCCTCGACGAGGTACGGATTCACGGCGGCGGAGCGGTTGTACCAGCCAAACGCCGTCGCCGCCTCCGCGGCGAGGTCGTAGGCCACGTCGTACGACCCGCGAACGAGGAAGACCCTGGCGCCGTAGACGAGGAGCTGGGCCACCTTCGCCTCCGGCGCGCGCTCGGGAACGAAGATGACGGTCTCGAGGGCGGTCGACGCCGCGAACCCCGCGAGCGAGGACGCCGCATTCCCCGTGGACGCGCACGTGACGACGCCCTTCCGTTTCTCCTGGGCCTTGATGACGACGATCGAGCTTGCGCGGTCTTTGTACGACGCCGTCGGGTTCTGCCCGTCGTCCTTCACGTGGAGCGCGGCGAGCCGAAGCTCCCTCGCGAGCTCCGGAAACGCGTAGAGAGGCGTCCAGCCGACGCGAAGCGGCTGGATGAAACGGCGATCCTCGATCGGAAGGAGCGCCTCATACCGCCACATGGAGGGAAGCCCGGTTTCCGCGAACGACGAGGGATGGAGAGTTCGGCGGAGTCGGTCGTAGTCGTAGAGGACTTCGAGCGTGCCGCGCCGTGGCCCGCAGGACGGGCAGGTGTATTCGGTCCGAGTCGGGTCGTACTCGACTCCGCAGGTGACGCACCGCAGGGTGGCGATTTCGCCCATCAGGAGGCTCCTTTCTTTTCTCGCGGGAGAACGAACGCGGCGGACGCCCGCAGGGCGCGGAAGACGGCGGCGGCCTCGACCACGGGGCGTAGGGAGCGCACTCCCTCGCCCTGGCGTGCGAGCCGTATCTCTGAGATGGCGAGCGCTGCCGACAGGCGAACGACGAGGTCCGCGTCCTCGCACGCGTATCCATCCGTCGTGCACGTGACGCGCATCGACTCACCGCTCGCGGTCCTGACGTCGAGCGCCGGCCCGCGAACCAGGAGGGCGTCCCGCTCCGCGGCGTCGAATGCGGCGCGGTCTAGGAACAGGCAGGGTTTGTCGGCGTACGGCTTCCCCTCGTGGACGCAGAAGGTCGCGCAGTTGCCGCACTCGTTGCAGAGGTCGTCGATGTGGAGGATCTGGCGCGGCTGCTCGATCCGGAGGCGGTCGTGGCCGACGACGGCGCCATCGGCGAGGGACACGACGGGAACGTCGACGTCGATCGGTTCGATCGCGTACGCGATGTTGGCGCGGTTCGGGCAAACCTCCACGCACTTGTCACACACGGTCGCGCACTGGAGGCAGCGGGCCGCCTCGCGGCGTGCCTGGTCCTCGGTCAACTCGGACGTGACGAGGTCGAACGCACCGCGTCGCGCCACTGGCAGACTCGCCGGGCGTTGACGCTCTTCGCGCCGGGCGCGGCGTCGGTGGATCTCGTCGAGGTTGCGCGCCGCCGCCGGCGGCACGCCATCGGGCGATGCCGGGAGGGGCACGCCAAGCCGCGTCAGTATGGCCTCCGCGGCGCGCCGCCCGTCGGCGACCGCGGCCACGACGATCGCCGGACCGCGGGCGACGTCGCCACCCGCGTAGACGTCTTCCGAGGTCGCACGGCCGGTCGCCTCATGGACGACGACGCCTCCGTCCGCGCGGAGCTCGAACCTCCAGGAGTGCAGGTAACGGACGTCGGAGCGTTGGCCGGTGGCGACGAGGATCGCATCGGCCGGGAGCCGAAGCTCGCTCCCCGGGATCGGCGACGGGCGGCGGCGCCCGTCGGGTCCCGGCTCGCCGAGTCGATTGCGGACTGCGTCGAGGGCCACGACACGACCGCCCTCGACGACGGCACCGACGGGAGAGACGAGCTCGAGGAGCGCGTTTCCCTCCTCGAGCAAGAGAGCGATCTCCTCCGCGTCCGCCGGCATCTCGGCGCGCGTCCGGCGGTAGACGACGGAGCACGGGCGGCCGGCGAGCCGCTGCACGGTTCGCGCGGCGTCCACCGCCGTGTTGCCCCCGCCGATGACGACGACCGACGTTCCGAGCGTGGGCGGCCGGCCGTGGGCGACGCGGTCGAGGAAGTCGACCGCCCCGTAGATGCCTGCGCCATGGACCCTGGAAAGCTCGGACGGGACAGAGTCGTTGGGGAAGCCGGTGGCGACGTAGACGGCGGCGAACCCCTCGCCGAGGAGCTCGCTCGGGGGGCGCGAGATCATCGCGTTGGTCCGGATTTCGACGCCGAGCGCGGCGATCCGCGCGACGTCGGCGGCGACTACCCTGGGCGGAAGGCGGAACGTGGGGGCGAGAGCCGGCATCCCGCCGGCGCGATCCTTCGCCTCGAAAATCGTCACGCCGACGCCGGCGAGCGCAAGGTAGAAGGCGACGGCGAGTCCCGACGGACCGCCACCAATCACGGCGACGCGATGGCCGGTGGACGCGGCGGGCGTAAGCTGGGCGAGTCCGTGCATGACGGCAAACCGCTTCAGGTCGCGGATCCCAACCGCTCGATCGACATTCGTCCGTGTGCAGCGTTCTTGGCAGAGGTGGGTACAGATGTGGCCGGTGATCCCCGGGAGGGGATTTCTGCGGAGGATCGTCGCTAGCGCCGCGTCCGCATTCCCGTCCTCGAGGTGTCCGACGTACTCGGGGACATCCTGCGCGATCGCGCAGGACGCGACGCATGGGGCGGCGACGCAGTCGAACGCGCCGAGGGGCGACGAGACCTTCGGAAGCTTCGCCGGCACATACCCCTTGGCGTAGCGCGGATCGACGAGGGCGTCGGCGGCGATCCGCGCCAGGGTGGGGCCCGCATCCGCGGCGAACTCCGCGAGCGAGGAGGCGCCCGCTGCGGCCATCGCCTCGGCGATGCGCTCCAGGTACTGGGCGAACCGACCGTAGCCTCCCGGCTTGAGCAGGTCGGAGGCCGTCGTCACCGGGCAGGCCCCGGCGGCGAGGAGCGGGGCGACGTTGTCGGCGTTCGCGCCGGCGGAGTACGAGACGGGGAGAGCCGTGCCGAACTCGCGACGCAACCGGAGGAAGAGGTCGAGGGTCACCGGGTAGAGCGGACGCCCCGACAGGTACATCTCGGCGCCGGGGAGGGCATCGCGGTGGTTGTGCACAGCGAGCGTGTTCGAGAGCTTCACGCCGAACGTGCGATCGCAGCGTTCCGCGGTGGCGCGGAGGGAAGCGATGAGCTCGAGGGCTCGATCGTAGGTGAGGTCGTGCTCGAACGCGGCGCCGGGGACCTCGATCTCGGTGAAGCCGAGGCGGTCGTGGAGGATCTCTGCAAGGCGCTGGGCCCCGAGGAGCGTCGGGTTCAGCTTGACCGTCGTGTGGAGACCTCGTTCCTGGATCAGGTGGGTCGCGATCCGCTCGATCTCCTCGGGGGGACAGCCGTGCATCGTCGACAACGTCACGCTGCTCACAATCTGGTCGGGAATGGCGAGGTCGGCGAAGCGCGGAAAGCGGCTGCGGAGGGCTTCGCGGATCGGCTCGAGGAGCCGGGAGGCGTCTTCCAAGCCATCCATGAACCGCTGCATGCGCGGGCTCTGGATCCCATCGAGGTTGTAGCCCACGCTCATGTTGAAGACCGTCCCGATCGGGAGACGATCCTCGAGATCGAGGAGGCGTTGGAGAACGTGGACGAGCGTCCACGCTGACGCGTACTCGCGAATCGACTCCTCCAGGCGAAGCTCTTGTGACCACTCGACGTTGTACCCTTCATCGGCGACGTCGATGCACGGTCGCGGAATGTCAAGCTCGTCTTGGATCTGAACCGTCTTCAACTCGATGAACCGCGCGCCGCAGGCCCACGCCGCGGCGATGTTCCCCGCGAGCTGTGTGTGCGGGCCGGCGGCCGGACCGATGGGGGTCGCGAGCGGCGCCCCGTAAAGGCGTGTCTCGAATGGAGCGGCCTTCCGCGGACGATACAGGAGGCTCCCAGGAATGCCAAGCAGGCTGCCTCGCTCGCGATACTCGTCGAGGATGCGTCGAAGGAGGAGCTCAAACGGCATCGGACGCATCGCCGCGCTCATCGTGTCCTCCTCACGCGATCCGCTTCCACAGACGACCTGCTTCCTCTCTTGCCCGCGCATACTCGGCCTGCTCGTCGATGTCCACGAACGCTCCGCCGCGCAGGATGGGACGGCCGGCAACGTACAGGTCATGGACGCGAAACGCGTGTACGGCGACTCCGAACAGGAGGTGGCCCAGGACGTTGTCTGCGTTGAGCGGCGTGGGAGCGACGTAGTCGAGCACCGCCACGTCGGCGGCCGCGCCGGGCGCAAGCCGTCCCGCCCGAACTCCGAACGTGCGCTCCACGATCGCCGGGTTGTTGCGAAAGAGAAGACGATCGAGTTGCGGGAACGTCCCCGCAAGCGCGTCTTGCCGAGTCTGGCGCTGAGCGAGTCCCGCCGTGAA
The DNA here is from genome assembly GCA_028707055.1 of Candidatus Bipolaricaulis sp. Taxonomy (GTDB): domain Bacteria; phylum Bipolaricaulota; class Bipolaricaulia; order UBA7950; family UBA9294; genus JAPLGD01. Next base: position 13,529 of record JAQTVA010000005.1, read on the forward strand.
CAGCTCGGCGAGCAGATTCGCACCGAGACCGTCGGTGCCGAGCCCGGCCACGACGCCACGGTCGAGGAAGCCGGCGAGGTCGAAGGTGCCGACGGCGTTGTTCATGTTGGATCGAGGATTGTGGACAACGATGGCGTCACGCTCGGCGATCCTGTCCTTCTCTCCGCGATCGACGTGCAGGCAGTGCGCGAGGATCGAGCGCGGGCGAAGGAGCCCGAATCGGTCGAGGCGCTCGACGATCCTCAGGCCGTGGTGATCGACGCAGTCACGCTCGTCCTCGGGCCCCTCGGCGACGTGAATGTGGATTCCGGCGCCGTCGGGAATCGCCGCCGCCGCCGCCGCGAGCGTCCGGTCGCCGAGCGTGAACGACGCGTGGAGCCCGAAGTGAGCCGACCAGAGCCGGTCCTGTGGGTCGAGAGTGGACAGGAAGCGAGCATTCTCCTCGATCCCGAGGGCCGCGCGCTCCTCTCCGTCGCGATCGGACACCTCATAGCCCAGGGCCGCCCGGAGCCCGACGCGGCGGCACACGGCGTCGCGCACGCGGTCGAGCGAACCGGGGATCGCGTTCGGGCTCGCGTGATGGTCGATGAGGCTGGTGACGCCGCAGCGTGCCGCCTCCATGGCCCCGATGAGGGCACTCGTCGTGACGCTCGAATCATCGAGGGCCTTGTCCAGCTTCCACCACAGCTGCTCGAGGATCTGCGTGAAGGTCCGCGGTCCGTATTCGGGGAGGGACAGTCCTCGGGCGAGGCTGCCGTAGAGGTGGGTGTGCGCGTTGATGAGCCCCGGGATCGCGAGCCTTCCCTCGGCGTCGACCCGTTCATCCGCCGCGAAGCGGCCGTCGGGCCGGTCGGTGAGAGCGACGATGTATTCGTCCTCGATGCCGATCGATCCGCGCTCGATGACCCGCTCCCCGTCCCACACGACGGCGTTGTCGATCGCTCGCCTCATCGAACCTCCGTTCCGATCAACGGTTTCCTCGGCTTGTGGGGAGAGAATAGCGGCTGCCGGACGGTCAGACAACGCCCGCCCCCACCCGACCGACGGCCGGACCGGCGACTCGGAGTACGGCGCCCAGAGCGGAAGCCCATCGCAGAATCTCGGGAGAACGGCCAGAGGAGGATCCGGCAAGATGGGCAACACAAGAGGCTTCGGAGGGCGAGGTCGGAGGACGCTTGTTTCCGCGTTGGGCGATAGGAATAATCGACGGGAAGGGCTGGAAGGAGTCGTGAGAGTCGTGGAGCTCCATCAGATTCAGTCGATCGTCCGTCCGACCACGCCCAGCGAGGCGTGGAGTCTGCGAACGGCCCAGCCGGAGGCGACGCGATTCCTCGGCGGCGGAATCGACCTCGTCCTCTACACGCCGGGAACGGTGACGACCCTCATCGACCTCTCGGGGCTCGGCCGGCAGGGTGTGACCGCGGACCGCGACGGGGTCGCGATCGGCGCCGAGACGACCCTGTCGGAGCTGCTCGAGGCATCGCCGATCGCGTCGTATGCCGGGGGGATTCTTGTCGAGGTGTTGCGGCACGTCGCATCCCCGTTGCAGCGCAACGTCGCGACCGTCGGCGGCGCTGCGGCCCGCGCGCACCCGTGGTCGGATGTGGTCCTGGCCATGCTTGTGCTCGATGCGGAGATCGAGGTCTTCGACGGCGCATCGCGATCGGTGCCGGTCGCGGAGTTCTTCGCCACGCAGGCGAAGAACGTGGCGCCTCTCATCACCGGAATTCGCCTTCCGAAGCGACCGAGCACCGCGCGCGGCGCATTCGAGAAGTTCGGGCGGACGGGGTCCGACGTCGCTCTCCTGAACTGCGCCTGCGTTGCGGATGCGGTGGACGGCGGCGTCCGCAACGTGCGCATTGCGGTGGGGGGAACGCCGAGCTTGGCGCGCCGCCTCCCGGAGGCGGAAGCTGCTCTCGAAGGGGAGCCGCTGTCCACGGCGCGAGCCGCCGAGGTGGCGTCGATCGCGGCGCGCGTCGTCGATGCTCGCGAGGACCGACGGGCGTCGGAGTCGTATCGCCGCACGTTGACGGAGGTCGGCGTCCGGCGATGCCTGGCGAGACTCGCGGGGGAGGATGCGTGATGGCGAGCGTGGAGTTGACGATCAACAGCGTGCGTCGAACCCTGGACGCGGCCCCCGGAGAGACGCTGCTCGAGGTGCTCCGACGCGAGGGGTACACCGGGGTCAAGAGGGGATGCGGCTCGGGAGACTGCGGGGCGTGCACCGTGCTCCTCGACGGCCGTGCGGTCAACGCGTGTCTCGTTCTCGCCGCCAAGGCCAATGGCAAGGAGATTCTAACGATCGAGGGCCTGGCGAGCGGGGATGCGCTGCACCCGATTCAGGAGGCCTTCCTCGACGAGGGTGCGGTGCAGTGCGGGTACTGCACGCCGGGTATGATCCTCTCCGCCTACGACCTGTTATCGCGAAACCCGACTCCGAGTGAGGGGGAGATCCGGCAAGCGATCTCCGGCAACCTCTGCCGCTGTACCGGCTATGTCAAGCAAGTTCGAGCGATCCAAGCGGCGGCGGAACGCATGAGGAGCGCGCGACATGAGTGAGCGAGCCCGCGAGCCGTTTGTCGTGGTGGGGAAGAGCGTTCGGAAGGTCGACGGCGTTGGGCTCGTGAAGGGGAAGCCGAAATTCGTCGCCGACGTGGACCTGTCGGACGTCCTTCACGTTAGGATCCTTGGCAGCCCGCACGCCCACGCGCGGATTGTCAGCATCGACACCTCGGCCGCGGAGCGGATTCCGGGCGTAGTCGCCGTGCTGACCCACGCGAACACGCCGGCGACGCGCCACACGACGGCCGGGCAGGGGTATCCTGAGCCGTCGCCGTACGACACACGAATGTTCGACACGAAGGTGCGGTTTGTCGGCGACCGCGTCGCAGCGGTGGCGGCCGAGACGGAGGAAGCCGCAGAGAAGGCGCTGCGAGCCCTTCGTGTGACGTACGAAGAGCTGCCGGCGGTGCTGTCGATCGATGAGGCGCGCGCCCACGGCGCGCCCGTGATCCACGACGAGGGTGACTCGACAGGGATTTACGACGCTGCGCGAAACATCGTCGCGGACGTGGATATCGATGTCGGCGACGTCGGCCGGGGGTTCGCGCAGTCCGCGGTGACGGTCGAGACGACGTGCGAAACCCAGTATGCACAACACACGCCGATCGAGACCCACGTGGTCCACAGCCTTCTCGACAGCGATGACCGGCTCGTGCTCCGGACCAGCACGCAAGTCCCGTTCCACGCTCGGCGCATCGTCGCGCAGACGCTCGGAATCCCGATCCAGCGGATTCGCGTGATCAAGCCGCGGGTCGGCGGCGGCTTCGGAGCGAAACAGGAGGTGCTGCTGGAGGATATTGCGGGGTGGGTCACGCTTCGGACCGGCCGCCCGGCGTTCGTCTGCTTGTCACGCGCGGAGGAGTTCGTCGCCGCTCGGACGCGGCATCCGATGCGCGTGCGGGTCAAGCTCGGCGCGAACGCCGACGGGGTGCTTCAGGCGATCGAGATGGAAGCGACGTCGAACACGGGCGCATACGGAGCCCACGGGCTCACGGTGCTGGCCAACACCGGGTCGAAGACGCTGCCGCTCTACAACAAGGCGGAGAATGCTCACTTCTACGGCCAGGCTGTGTACACGAACCTCCCGGTTCCCGGTGCCTACCGCGGGTACGGCGCGACGCAGGGGTACTTCCCTCTCGAGACCGCGATGGACGAACTCGCGGAGCGCCTCGGCCTTGACCCGATCGAGCTGCGGCGACGGAACCACATCCGGGTCGGAGAGGGGTCGCCGATCTTCGAGAAGCTCGGCGAGGGGCGCGAGGGAGTCTCGCAGACGGTGAAGAGCTGCGAGCTCGAGCGGTGCCTCGCAGTCGGCGCCGAGCGAATCGGGTGGCGCGAGAAACGAGGGACGCGCCGGCGCGAGGGACCCTGGGTTCACGGAGTGGGGATGTCGATCATGATGCAGGGATCGGGGATTCCGCAGATCGACATGGCCGCGGCGACGATCAAGATGAACGAGGACGGCTCGTTCAACCTACTCGTGGGAGCGACGGACATCGGGACCGGGTCCGACACGATCCTCGCTCAGATCGCGGCCGAGGTCCTCGGTGTTCCTGCGTCGCGGATGATCGTGACGTCCTCCGACACGGACCTCACGCCGTTCGACGTTGGAGCGTATGCGTCGTCCACGACCTACGTCTCGGGGATGGCGGTTGAGCGCGCGGCGGGGAAAGTGCGCGAACAGATCCTCTCGGTGGCTGCCGCGATGTGCAAGGAGCCCGTCGAGAACCTCCGGCTTCTCGAGGAACACGTCGTCGGACCCGCGGCGCGGGTCCCGCTGGCGGAGGTGTGTCGGCGTGCGATGTACTCGTCCGAGCAGTTCCAGATCGCCGCGACGGCGTCGTGCGTCCCTACGGAATCTCCGCCGCCCTTCCTGGCCAGTTTCGCCGAGGTCGCCGTCGACGTGGAGACAGGGCGCGTGAAGGTGGTCCGCTACGTGGCCGTCGCGGACTGCGGGGTCCCGATCAACCCCCTCATGGCGGAAGGGCAGATCGAAGGCTCGATCGTGAACGGGCTCGGCTACGCTCTCACGGAAGAGATGCTGTTGAGTTCGACGGGCCGCGTGCGGAACCCATCCCTCTTCGACTACAAGATTCCGGGGGCCCTGGACGTTCCGGCTCTGGACGTGATCCTCGTCGGATCGTATGAGCCGACGGGGCCGATGGGCGCGAAGTCGGTCGGCGAGATCGGAATCAACGGACCGATGCCGACGATCGCCAACGCGATCTATGATGCGGTGGGAGTCCGTCTGCACGAGACGCCGTTCACACCCGAACGCGTGCTCGCAGCGATTCGACGTGAGGCGGCGGAGCGGTGCCCGTTGGCGTGAGCAGGTGCGGCGCAGAACTATGTGAGCGGGTTCGGCGCAGAGTGATGTGAGCGGGGCGACGTAAGGAAGTATGGAAAGGAGAGTCATGAAGGTTCTTGTGGTCACGTGCAGCCCAAATGAGAGCGGCCTGACCGCCGCGTGTGGAGAGGCGGCGCGGCAAGGCGTCGTCGACGGGCGGAGCCCCGCACGGGTGGTCGACCTGTCGAGCTACACGATCGAACGATGCGCCGTCTGCGCCGACGGGTGGGGGCCGTGCCGCACGAAGCACGAGTGCAGCGTGGAGGACGACTTCGGCGAGCTGCAGGGGATGTTCGGCGAGGCGGAGGCGTTCGTGTGGGTGACCCCGGTGTACTTCGGCGAGCCGAGCGAGACGTTCAAGGCGTTCTTCGATCGTCTCCGCCGTTGCGAGGCGACGAAGTCGGGCGGTATAGCGAGCGTGCTGGCGGAGAAGCCGACGATCTGCGTGGCCGCAGCGGGGGGATCCGGGAACGGAGCCGTGCTGTGTCTAGCCGCGATGGAGCGCTTGGCCAAGCACCTCGGTGCGGCCACCGTCGACTTCATCCCGGTGACGCAACGAACGCGGGAGTATCAGCTGGAGACGATTCACGACGCGCTCGTGGCGCTGTGCACCGAGACGGGCAAACCCGCGAGGAAGCAGGAGCTGCCGATCTCCGCGCGCAAGGCTCGCCGATCGCCGCACGGCCGATCCGATCGGCGTGGGCACCGCAAGAGCGGCCCGCGCCAAGACGGCGAGTAGGCCGAAGGAGCCCCGCCGGGTCGGACGAGGCCGACCCGGCCGAGTCCTCTAGAGCCGGTAGATCGCCCCGTACTTCTCGGTCACGTACCTCACGAAATGCTTGCCGTCGAGCTCGTGGCCGGTGATCCGCTTCGTGAGCTCTTGCGGCTCACACGCCGCGCCGTGGCGGTGCACCTTCTCGCGCAGCCATGCAAGCAAGGGCTCGAAGTCGCCGGTCCGGATGGACGCGTCGAGCGTCGGAACCTCCTCGCGGATCGTGCTGAACATCTGGGCTGCGTAGAGGTTCCCGAGCATGTAGGACGGGAAGTAGCCGAAGTAGCCCATCGACCAATGCACGTCCTGCAGGACCCCCTGCGTGTCGTTCGGGGGAACCACGCCGAGGTAGCGCTCCATGGCGTCGTTCCACAACCGCGGCAGGTCGGCGACGTCGATCGAGCCGTCGAGGAGCCCGGCCTCGATCTCGAACCGGAGCATAATGTGGAAGTTGTACGTGACCTCGTCCGCTTCCACGCGGACCAGCGACGGAGACACGACGTTCGCCGCGGCGTAGAGGTCCTTGGCCTTCGCGGTCTTGAACTGGGGGAAGAACTCGCCGAGGACGGGCTGGAAGAAGGTCCAGAACGGCAGACTCCTTCCGATCTGGTTCTCGATCATCCGTGACTGGGACTCGTGGATCCCGTTCGACGCGCCCCCTCCGAGGCCGAGCGCGTACACCTCCTCCGGCATCCCCTGGTTGTAGAGCGCGTGTCCGCCTTCGTGTAGAGCGCTGAACACGCTCGACAGGAGCTGCGTCTCGAGGTAACGATTCGTGATGCGGACGTCGCCCGGCCCAATCGTCGTCGTGAATGGGTGGGCCACGTCGGCGAGTCCTCCCGCGTCGAAGTCGTAGCGAACCAGTTCGAGGACGCGCCGGGAGAGACGTCGCTGCGCCTCGGCGTCGAACGTTCCGTTCAGAACCGACGTGTCGGGAGGCGTCCCGTTCTCCTGAAGTCGGCGGAGGAACGGGACCAGGTCGGCGCGGAGCGGCTCGATGATCGCCTTGAGCTTCCGGCACGTCATGCCGGGTTCGAAGTCCTCGAGCAGCGCATCGTATGGGTGTTCCTCGTAACCGTAGTACTCGGCGAACCTGCGCGCGTAACCGACCATCTTCTCTAGGTGGGGACGGAACGCGGCGAAGTCGTTGGCTTGTCGCGCGGCGATCCATGCTGTCTGTGCCTGGGACTGGGCGATGCTCTGTTCCTCGATCAGCTCGGGGGGAATCGCGCGGTTCCGATCGTGATTCTTCCCCACGCGGCGGATGCTCGCCCGCTCGAGCTCGCTGAGTCCGTCCGCCTTCCGAAGCTCCGCGAGGTACCGGCCGAGCTCGTCGGAGACGAGGAGCTCGAACAGCATCTTGCTCAGCTTTCCCGTGACCTGGGATCGGGTTGCGACGCCCTTGGCCGGCATGTGCGTCTGCTGGTCCCATCCGAGGAGACTCAGGGCAGAGGCGAGCTTGCCCATGTCGCCAATGTGATTTCGGTACGCGGTCAGCGTGTCCAACGTGCCCCCTTGCGTCGCCGCGAACGGACGACGAAACGAAGATGGCGGGAAGTATACCCGACCGAATCGGAGGGAAGACCTACTCGAGGTAGAGCTCGATGAGGCTTCCTGACAGCGTCGCAGGGTGTCCGGCGAACCGAACGATGCCCTCGGCGTCGATGACGATCGTTCGCGGGATCCCGACGACGCCGTACGTCCGGGCCACGGCCTGGGACGCCGCGACGGAGTCCCACAGGGCAACCGCTCCCTTGAGCGAGCTGCTTCGGAGGTACGTCCTGGCGTCGGTCTCGGTGCGGTCGAGGCTGATCGTGACGAGGGCGACGCCGCGGTCACGATACGCCTCCCACAGGGCATGCAGCGCGGGCATCGACGTGCGGCAGGGCCCGCACCAACTCGCCCAGAAGTCGAGGATGACGACGGTCCCACGCAAGCTGGAGAGCGTCACCGGCTCGCCGTCCAGGGAGCGGAGGGTGAAGTCGGGAGCGCGGTTTCCGCGGGCGTAGCCGACCGGAAGGTCGTCGGCCGGGGCGGGAGAGCGTGCGGGGGACGCGGCAGACGGCGTCGGCGGGTCCACGGAGAGCACGGGAGTCGGCGCCGGGCGGATGGCGGGAGTCTGCTCCTCCGCAGGCGCAGCGACGGAAGCGGAAGGGTCGGAGGGCGAGGGCGCCACGACCTCGGTCGCCGCCGAGTCTTCCGGCGGCAGGGTCGGCTCGGAGGCAAAGGGATCGAAGACGAGCACATAGAGGAGCACGGCGAGCCCGACGATCCCCACGACGGCCCACGCGATGGCCGGCCAACGGCGCGACGCCTTCCGGGCTGTGTGACGCACGAGGACCCCCTTCGTGAGAACGACCGGCTCGAGAGAGCCGGGTGAGTTTGAGGACCATACGCGAAGACCAGGGAACGATCAAGGGGGTACCCTCAGGTTTGGATTCTCTCACGCCGGCGATACGATCTCCGGTATCGCTCGGGGAGTCGGGAGGAGACATGACGAAGCGGGGATGGTGGAGGGTTGGGGCGGTCGCACTGGGGATCGCCATAGTCGCGGTGGTGCTTCTCTGGCCGGCGCCGGATCCGCTGGCCGGGGTGCGCACCGTGGCCCTGCGGATAGGGAATGAGCCCGCTCCGGCGTCCGTCCTGGACCTTGAGGCGGAGCTGCGCGTCGTCCTGGGAAACCACGACATTCGGATCGTCTCGGACGAAGGCTCGGCCGACGCCGTACTGGCTCTCACCGCCGCCCGCCTGAATCTCGGCGACGTTGAGGTCGACTTCGCGAGCGGGACCGTGAGCGCCCGCGCAACGGCGGTCTGTCGGATCACGGACGTCCGCACGGGACGGAATCACATCATGGACTTCCGGGTCGTCGCGAAGGACGGCGAGGTTCGCGCCGACCTCGTGGCTCGGCGGTTCTGGGAGTTCTGGAAGCCCGCCCCGGAGAGCTAAGGGCCGCACGGTCAGGAAGTTGGGTCTCCTGCGGCGTCCTGCGTCCGGATCTCCACGCGCTCGGCTCCAGGCAAGACGACGACCTGGGCCGTCACGCTGGATGCGCCCGGCGACGCGACGGAGCCGTCCGCCTGTCGGTATCCGTCGGGGATGACGACTTCCGCGACGTCATCCAGGCCTTCGACGACGAGGCGGACTCCGGCAGGAACCGTCAGGCGGAGGGCGTCGGCCGCGGCGTAGACGGTGCACGGCGTGGCCGACGACAGCCGCACGGACGCGTCGTCCGCGCGAACGGACAGCGTCCCGACACTCGTTCGATCGAGGTTGACGTCACAGCGCGCGGCGGAGAGGGATAGGGTCATCGCCCGGTCGCCGGCGACACGAAGCTCCCACATCGGCCGACCGCGGATCGACCGTAGCGAGAACGGCCAGCGTGGCTCACTTCGCAACTCCAGCCGGAACGTGGATCCCGCCAGAGCGGACGTCCTCACGAGCCGGTCGAGGCGGCGGACCTCGACCGAGCCTTCAACCAGTCGATCGCCGCCGCCGCTCACGACCATCGTGCAGTCGGCGCACGACGCGGAGATCTCTGCTGTCGACGCGGTCGGGAGCGGCTCGTTGATCTGCAAGGTCTCGACGATCCAACCGGACGGGGCGGCTACATGCAGGACGGAGCCGGCCGCCGCCGCAATCACGCAGCCGAGGACGAGAATCCCGAACGCCTGGCCAATCGACGCCCGCGAGAGGAGAAGGTCGACTCCGAGCAGGATGATCAGCACCGGCCAGCCGCGCGCGGCGATTCGCCAGACCTCTCGGACGTCGAGCACGCCGAAGTTGACGAGGAGGACAACGACCCCGAAGGCCATCAGGAGGAGAGGGAGCACGAAGGGTCCGCGGAGGGGCCCGCGGCGTCTCAAGACGAGCCTCCTCGCAGGCTGCGGAAGATGGCCGAGAGCCCGATGGCGATCAACAACACCGGCCAGAACCGTGCGATCTCCTGCCACACGGCCCAGGAGACGACGTCCAGCGTGTTCAGCAGAAGCACGATTCCCGCTCCGAGAACGAGGAGCGGGAGAAGAAGCTCCGCAAAGCGTCGGGTGGTCACTCTGATCCTCCTCCCTTCAGTCGGCGCCACAACAGCGCGAGGCCGAGGCCGATCGGGACGATCGGCCACAGGACGCCCAACGTGATCCAGCGAATCCAGGTCACTCCAAGATTGCGCAGGAGGAAGAGGACGCCGATCAGAATGAGCACCAGGGCGACCCATGCGGTCGCATCCGAACGGCCGGCCCCTTCCGGCGCCCGAAGCTCTTCGGCCCATGTTCGGGCACGATCGGCCATCTCCTCCGCCCCCTGGTGGACTCGCTCTCCGAGGTCCGCCGTGGTGCGGCCCTCCTCGGGGACCAGGAGCCACAGGATGAAGTATGCGGCGATGCCAATTCCGGTGATGACGGCGAAGAGGACGAATAGCAGGCGCACCAGGGTGGCATCCGTGCGGAAGTACTCCGCGAGTCCGCCGCAGACTCCGCCGAGCATCGAGTTCTTCCGGCTTCGGTAGAGCGTTCTCTCCATTCCGTCCTCCTGTCCGGCCAGTATACAAGCTTCCCCGCGTGGCGAGGGTCCGATCAGAACAGCGGCTGCATGCCGGGGACGCGCAGGCCGGAGCGCCGGAAGGCCTCCTCGAGGATCCGCCAGGTGGTCAGACAATCGGCGACGGCGTTGTGTGCCGTGTCCTGAGCAACTCCGAAGTAGGCGGCCGCTTTGGACAGCGGCTGCCAGCGGTAGGTGCCGCGTCCGTCGTCCCACTCACCGTACAGCCTCGCGAACCACTCCATCGCACACCACGGCCGAAATTGCGGGACCTCGAGCCCGTACCGTGCGTACGTGTTACGCAGGACCTGGGTATCGTAAGCGGCGTTGTAGATGATGACCCGGCGACCCGTGAGCGCGCGGGAGACGTCGGCGGCGATCGCAGGGAACTCCGGCCGGTCAGCGACGGACTCCATCGTGAGGCCGGAGATCCGGCTTGCCTCCGGTTCGATCGGCTTGGCGGGGCGAACCGCCTCGGAGAGCACCGTCTCACCGCGGTGGTCGACGACGGCGATGGTGATGAGCTCCGGCGCCAGAAGACCCGTGGTCTCGGTGTCGAGGATCAGGAAGCGATCGTCCATCAGCGGACGAAGCTCCGCCCAGGAGCCGCGTGCCGTGCCGGTCGTCGTGTTCAGTCTTCGTCTCCTCTCGGTGCCGGGTCCGTGTCAGAGCTTCCGATTGGATCCTTCGTTACGGCGTTCTAGTCGCTCCTCCACCACCGACGCACGCGCGTCGACGCGCCGAGACCGGCCCCCGCGAAGAAGATGATTGACAGGAACCAGAGCGCGGCCGCCTGCCAGTAGTTCACCTTGACCGACACCAGGCCGAGTTGGTCGACCAGGATGCTGTTCCAGAGCGCCTGGATGACCCAGCTGAAGAAGAAGAACGCCCCGACGCCGCCTCCTGTGATGACTCCCCGCAATGCCCTCATCCGCGAACCCTCCCTTTTGTGTCCAGACCATGGAGCCTCGCTCCATCATGATAGGTGAGTCGCACGAGCGGAGCCAGCGGTTCAACGCCGTCGCGCGGCGGCTAGTAGTCCCAATCGGACGCCGGGGCCGGCAGGCAGAGGACTCGGTCGAGTGCTCGCAGCAGACCGGGAGGCGCATCCAGGGTATCCGTCCAGGAGAGGGCGGTGGCGGATCGAACGCCGAGCCAGGCGCGAGAGAAGGCGTTGACCGACGCGCGAAGCGTCGCCAACGCTGCGTCTGTGCCTGGCTTGACGCCGCTCTCCGGGCCGAGGGTGACGACGTACGATCCGGCCACGCCGCGCCATCGCGAGTCCGGCGGGAGCATCGCCTCGATGGGGTCGCTGAGCTCGAGGTTGAACCGCACCGCATCGCCCGGGAGATGGGTGGCGGTGAGCGCTTGGGGCAGATCGAGGATTCGTAACTGCCAATAGGCGCTCGACGACATGCGCTGGACGTGGGGAGAAGCCTCCGTCATTCGGCGGCCCTTGAACGGCTGACGCAGGAGGTCCTGAATCTGTAGTCCGGGAGGCTCGTGAATCTCGAGCGAGTGGATTTGATCCGCGAGGCTGTGAATCAGGGCCATGAGTTCGTGAAACTCCTCGCGGCTGCGAAAAGCCATCCAATCGACGGTGTACGGTCCGCGGCGCGGCTTCTCCGCGGAACACCAGATGTGATATGTGAGGACGCCGTCGTCGTCGCGGTATCCGAGTCCAAACGCCTTCTCGTTCCAGAGCATGTCGGCCCGGGTCAGCTCACCGGAGAGGATGCTGGCCGCGCCGTGCCAGAGCCTCCGACGGAGCCGGTTTCCATGCACCGCTTCCCAGTCCGCAGACGTCAGACGCACGGGGATCCGCGGCGCGCGCTGGATCTCGAGCTGAGCCGGATCCAACGTGCACCATGTCTCGTACGGCCCGTTTCCGAATCCGAGGCGGTTGTAGAATCCCTGCTCAAACACGCCGAGCGCCGCGACGGGGGTCCCCGCCAGCGCTTCCTCGGCGAGCGCCCGCGCCGTAACACGGCCCGCCAATCCCTGTCGCCGAACGACGCGGCTCGTCGTGACGCCGGTCACGCACGCGAGCCGGATGTCCCCGTCGAGGTAGCGCAGGGTCGCGGGATGAACGTTGACGAGGCACTCCGCGGATCCGCCCACCGTGCCGACGACGGATCGTGCGCTCTCGGTGAACAGGCGAAAGGCCTCCTCGTTCTTGGCGCCGTCTACCCAGCCGCTCTCGGTCCACGCGCGGCGACACGCTTCGTAGTCCTGAGCCGGCCGGTATTCGCGAATCTCAACCACAGGTTTCATGCGCCCTCGCGGACTACCGCATGTAGATTCCACCGTTGGCGTTGATCGTCTCGCCGGTGATGTAGGCGGCCTCGTCCGAAGCCAGGAAGGCGACCAGGGCGGCGATCTCCTCAGGTTCCGCCGCGCGCCGCGCGGGGATCCGGGCCAGGATCGCGTCGCCGTAGCGAGCGAGGGAGTCCTTCGTCATGTCCGTTCTCGTGTACCCGGGAGAGACGGCGTTGACCGTGACGGCCGGCGCCAACTCCAGGGCGAGCGACTTGGTCAATCCAATCAGTCCGGCCTTGGCCGCGGCGTAGTGAGCGCCGTGGTCGGAGCCGGTCATGGCGCGCAACGAGGCGATGTTGATGATGCGTCCCCACGGCTCATTTCGCAGGTACGGCAGGGCGGCCTTCACCGCATAGAACGCCGAGGAGAGGTTCACGGCGACGGCGCGATTCCACGCGTCAACGGTCATTCCCTCGACGGTCGCGTGCTCGGAGAGGCCGGCGTTGTTCACCACGACGCGGAGTCCTCCGAACGCATCCGCGGTTCGCTGCACCATCGCTTCCACGGCGGAGAAGGAGCCGACGTCCGCTCGGACGGCAATCGCCCGCCCGCCCGTTCGCTCGATCGCTTCCACTTCCCTGGAGGCGGCGTCCTCGGAGGTCACGTAGTTGATGCATACGCCGTACCCCATCGTGGCGAGCCGGCGGGCGATCGCGGCGCCAATGCCGCGGGAACTGCCGGTCACCAGGGCTCCGGGTCTCGAGTTCTCTCGGCTCATCGTGGCCGCATTATAGACGGCGGGACGGGCCCCCGCAGGCCCTAGAGGTACGTGAGGGCGGCGCGCGCCACTTCGACTCGCTCGTCGTCCTCGAGCCACCGCGCCAGTTCGGGGCGAACGATCTCGGGCCTACGGCGTCCGAGCTTCCACATCGCGGCGGCGACCGCACGCCACACATAGCGACGCTCGTCGAGCGACAACTTACGAAGCACGATCAAAGCCTTCTTCGCCATTTCCGACGCGGCCGGGGACGTGAACGCCATGGCGACGTTCCACAACACCTGCTCGTCATTCGATGTCGACCACTGAATCAGGTGCTCGAACGTCAGGGCCGGGTACTGCTGCAGGAGGGCGGCGACGGCCGCCGGCCCGAGCGCGCGGCGAACCAGGGGATCCCGATCGGTCAGGAGAGGGCCGATCAGCCGTAGAAGGGGCTCGGCTCGATCCACCTGGCCGTGCCGCGCGGCGTGAACCACGGCCACGAGGAGGGCGTGCCGGACGTTGGCAGAGGAGTGGGCGCGCCACGGCTCGACGCGCGACACGACCCCAGGAAACTGATCGTCCAGCAGCCGGCCGGCCGACTCCGAGGCGGCATCGCGCACGGAGGGTTCCTCGTCGTCGGCGAGTCCGCGAAGCCGTGCGATCGTCCGATCGGGAGCGTCCGGATAGGCGTCGTAGCAGAGAAGGGCGGCCAGCTGCCGCATGACCGGTTCGACATGCTCCGCGAGCCCCGCGGTGGTTTCGGAGAGCATCCCGACTTCTGCGGCGCGCTCGGCGAGCCGGCGCGCCGCGTAGCGTGCGGAGGACGTTCGCCCACCGACAAGAAACCGGGCCAGTGCATCCATCTCGCCGCCCGCTATGGCCCGGTCGATCTCCGCTCGCACGTCGCCCCCTCGTTTCCACACTCTACGAAGGACCGCGCCGAGGAGTCAACACGGCCCCTTGCTCGCGCGCGAACCGCCCTCTACCATTCTCTCGTCTCTTGCTCGTGTGTGGGGGGGTGGTTCACATTGTCCCGATGGATGCGGATGAATCCCCGTTGGCTCGCTCGAAAGTCGAATCCACTCGACGCCGTTCGCTGCAAGATTCCCTGCCCGCCTTCTCGGCACCCTTGATCGGAGCGTCGGCGCGGAGCCTTGGGGCCCGCTCGTGCAGGAGTCGTCCGTGAAGGGAGAGTCCATGGAGCCATCGATCGTCCAGCCGTACCGCATCAAGGTCACCGAGCCGATCACCCTCCTCTCGTCGGGAGAACGAAGCGCCCGTCTCGTCCAGGCGGGATACAACGTCTTCAACCTGCGTGCGCAGGACGTGTACGTCGACCTGCTGACGGACTCCGGAACCGGAGCGCTGAGTCAAGAGCAGTGGTCCGCGATGATGCTCGGCGACGAGTCGTACGCGGGAAGCCGGAGCTACGAGCGGTTCCGTACCGCCGTGGATGACATCTTCGGGTTTCGTTATGTGCTTCCGACGCACCAAGGGAGGGCCGCCGAGAACGTGCTCTTTTCCGCGCTGGTGCGCCCGGGGCACGTGATCCCGAACAACATGCACTTCGACACGACACGGGCGAATGTCCTCGCCAACGGTGGAGATCCGGTCGACCTCCCGATCGACGCGGCGTACGAGCCGCGGTCGCTCGATCCGTTCAAGGGGAACCTCGATCCCGCCAAGCTCGAGGAACTCATTGCCGCGGTTGGGGTCGATCGCATCCCGCTGATCATGCTGACGATCACCAACAACAGCGCCGGAGGACAGCCCGTCTCCGTGGCCAACGTGCGCGAGGTCAGCCGAATCGCCCATCGGCACGGACTGCCGCTGTTCATCGATGCCTGCCGCTTCGCGGAGAACGCGTTCTTCATTCACGAGCGGGAGCCGGGGTATGCGGAGAAGACGCCGTTGGAGATCGCTCGCGAGATCTTCTCGCTTGCCGATGGGATGACGATGAGCGCGAAGAAGGACGGGCTCTCGAACATCGGGGGCATCGTCGCGATGAACGAGCCCGGGGTGTTCGAGGCGGCACGCGAGCGCCTGATCCTCATGGAGGGGTTCCCGACGTACGGCGGACTGGCAGGACGGGACCTGGACTCGATCGCCGTGGGGCTTCGCGAGGCGCTGGATCCGGCGTACCTCGCCGACCGCGTAGGTCAGGTGCGGTACCTGGGCGAGGGGCTCAAGGCCGCAGGCGTGCCGATCATCGAACCGATCGGCGGCCATGCCGTATACATCGACGCCCTGGCCCTTCTCCCTGGGTTTCCCCAATCCGCGTTTCCCGCGCTCGCCGCGACGAACGCCCTGTATCTCGAAGCGGGCGTCCGCGGTGTCGAGATCGGGGGCGTCATGTTCGCCCATGAAGACGAGAGCGGGAGCGTCGTCTACCCTCGCCTGGAGATGGTGCGGCTCGCGATTCCGCGCCGGATGTACACGCGGACGCACTTCGACGCGGTGATCGAGGGTGGGCGAGCCGTAGCCCGGACGGCCGACTCGCTTCCGGGTTACCGCATCGTCGAAGGTCAGGGACCGCTTCGGCACTTCGTCGCGCGGTTCGAGATCGTTCTTCGCAGGTAGCCCGCCGTGTCAGGCGACTCTTTGGGCGCACTGGCCGCGCTGGGGACCGCGGCGCTCTGGGCGGGGAGTTACACCGCCTTCACGCTGGCCGTTCGGCGCATCGGAGCGGATCACCTCAACCGGCTCCGGCTGCTGTTCGCCCTGGTGCTCCTCGTCCTCGCTCATCTTGTCGTGGAGGGAACGCCGATCCCGCTTCATGCAGAGGGCAGCCGATGGCTGTGGCTGTCCCTGTCTGGCGTGATCGGGTTCGCGATTGCGGACGCGTTCCTCTTCCGCGCCCTCCTGCACCTCGGCGCCCACCGAACCTCGCTCCTCGCTGCGCTCATTCCCGTGGTCAGCACGTTCCTCGCCTGGGCGGCGTTCGGCGAAAGCCTCGGCTGGCTCCAGGCGCTCGCCGGCCTCGCCGTGGTCGGCGGCATCTTCCTTGTCCTGGCGGGGCGCCGGTCCGGCGGGGACGGGGCTCCGAGGGGCAGCCTCAAGCTTGGCGTCCTGTTCGCCTTGGGCGCGGTGGTGGCACAGGCATCTCGGTACCTCCTGTCGGTCCTCGGAATGCGAGGAGGGTTTCCCCCGCTCTCCACGAATGTGATGCAGATCCTCGCTGCGACGTCCGCCGCGTGGATCTTCGCCGGCCGAAGGCGCGGCTGGGCGGAGACCTTGACCGCGCTGCGCGACCGCCGGGCGGCCGCGGCGACCGTTGCCGGAGCCGTGCTCGGTCCGACGGTCGGAGTCACGCTGTCCCTCATTGCGCTCGGCCACGCCTCTGTCGGCATGGCGTCGACGCTGATGTCCGTGACCCCGGTCTTTCTTCTGCCGGTGTCTCGGGTGGCGTTCGGCGAGCGCCCGACGTGGCGAGCCTACGCCGGAACGGCGCTGGCGGTAGCCGGGGTGGCGGGTCTGTTCCTCGTCTAGGTCGGGTCCGGGCTTTCGCCACCCGGCATCCGAAGCTGCGGGGGCAGCGTCCCGCGAACCGCGCGCGGCGGGTCGGCGGTCATGTCAAGGATGTCGGACGGTCCCCCGCCGATCGGACCGGTGAGGATGAGATCGATCGACGGAAAGTGGTCGATGATGTCATCTACGTCGGCGAGCGGCGGCAGGCCGTGAGGGTTTACGCTGGTTCCGAACAGCGGGCGCCCCAGGGGGGCCATGACGCGGGCGAAGAACGGGTGATTCGGGACTCGCACTCCAATTGTGCCATTCCGGACGGCCGAGATCGGAGCGCCGACCCGTGCGGGGAGAAGCAGCGTGTACGGCCCGGGGAAGAGCGATTCCACCCACGCCCGTCGCCGCTCGTCGAGCGCGGCGAACGCTTCAAGGTCCGCGAGCGACGCGAGGTGGAGCGTGAACGGCTGATCGATGGCGCGTCCCTTGAGGCGACGCACCTTTTCGAGCGCGACGTCATCCCACGGATTGCCCCCGATCCCATAGATCGTGTCCGTCGGGAACACGATCGTGAGTCCCGTTTCGAGCGCCTCGACCACGAGCTGCGGGGCGCGGGGATCGTCGTAGGCGAGCACGATGGGGATCATGCGCAGACGAAGCGGACGACGTCGCCGTCCGTGATGGGCGCGTCGTGTCCGACCCGCCGGATCTTCCCGGCGTCTCGCAGGACTTTCTCAGAGCCGGCGCGGAGAAGGTCGTCGAGTGTCATGACCTCGGCCACCACGAAGCGGTCGGCGAAGTCGGAGTGGATCTTCCCTCCTGCGGCGCGCGCCGGCGTTCCCGTGGGAACGGTCCACGCGCGCACCTCGGGGCCCTCGACGGTGAAGAACGTCATCAAGCCGAGAAGATGGTAGCCGGCGCGCACGAGGGCCGAAAGACCGGTCTCGGAGAGACCGTACTCGCCGAGGTACGCGGCGCGTTCCTCCGGCGTGGACGCCGCCTCCGCGATCTCGGCCTCGAGGCGTCCGCGGAGGACGACGGCCTCGGCGCGCCGCTCACGCGCGGCGACGCGCACCCTCTCGGCGTAGGCGTTCTCCCCGGCGTCGTCGACGTTAGCGACGAACAGGCATGGCTTCGCGGTGAGCGGGGAGGCCTCGCGGACGAGGTCGGCGATCTCGTGGGGAATCGGAGTTGACCGGACGGCGTTTCCACGCGCCACGTGGTCGACGAGCGCATCCCACGCGGCGGCGCGCGCCGGCGCGTGGCGGTCGGGCCCTCGCACCTCTTGATGGAGGCGTGACGCGACACGGCTGAGCGTTTCGTGGTCCTTGAGCAGAAGCTCCGTCTCGACGATCGCGATGTCGCGTGACGGATCGATCGATCCGGTCACATGGGCGACGTTCGGATCCTCGAAGCAGCGGACCACGTGCAGAATGGCGTCGACAGCGCGGATCTCGGCGAGAAACTGGTTTCCCATTCCCTCACCCTCGCTGGCTCGCTCGACCAAGCCTGCGATGTCAATGATGTCGAGGTGGGTCGGAACCTTCTTCTTCTGCGGATAGAGCGCCGCCAGGCGATCGAGACGCTCGTCCGGAACGGGGGCGGAGCCGACGTTGGCCGCGATCGTGCAGAATGGATAGCTCTCGACGCGCGCGCCGGCATTGGCGAGGGCGTTGAAGATCGTCGACTTACCCGCGTTCGGGAGCCCGACCAGACCACACGCGAAGCCCATGCGACCACCCCGCGGCAACTATAGGAGGGGGGCGCCGGGATGGCAAGATGACCGGCGAACGTCGATCGGCTAGACTCCGCGCGAAAGGATGGCACCATGAATCAGGCATCCACGCAGGTTGTTCTTCCGGATCTGGGGGAAGTCGACGGCGCCGTCGTCGTCGGCTGGCTCCGGTGCGTCGGTGATGCAGTGCAGGAGGGCGACGATCTCGTCGAGGTCGAGACGGAGAAGACGACGTTCGTCGTGTCGGCTCCCGCGTCGGGCCGGCTGGCGGAGATTGCGGTGGGCGAGGGGAAGCGGGTCCAGGTTGGCGACCGACTCGGCAACATCACGGGCGGGTAGCCGGGCGTTCCACGTTCCCCTGGGACGGATGGAGTACCGGCAGACGCTCGAGGTCCAGCGGAGCGTGCATGCCTTGCGCCGCACGGGGAAGGTGCCCGATGTCGTCCTCACGGTGGAACATGACCCCGTCTTCACACGGGGGCGAACGGCACGGCCCCTTGAGTACCGTGTTCCCCTGGACGTGGTTCTCCGTGCAGGGATTCCCGTCGTCGATGTCGAGCGCGGCGGCGACATCACCTACCACGGTCCCGGGCAGCTGGTCGCGTACCCGATCGTCGACCTGCGGCAGCACGGGCGCGACGTCAAGCGATACGTTGGGACGATCGAGGAAGCCGTGATCGGCGCGCTGGCCGCGTTTGGCATCGAGGCCGCGCGCCGGCCCGGTTTCCCGGGGGTCTGGGTGCAGGAGGGAAAGATCGCCTCGGTTGGCGTCTACGTGAAGGACTGGGTGACCCGCCACGGGCTGGCGCTGAACGTCGGAGTCGACCCCGCCCACTTCGGGATGATCCACCCTTGCGGACTCGCCGTTCGAGCGGTGTCGATGAACGAGTTGCTGGAGCGGCCCGCGGCGCTCAGGGATGTCGAGGTTCGCCTGGTGGAGAGCCTCGCGCACGGCTTCGGTTGGCGGCTAGAGCTCCGCGAACCGGACGAGTTGGAGGAGTGAGCCGGTGACTGAGCGACCGGACTGGCTGAAGGTGCGGGTGCCGACCCCGGCTCAAGCCGAGGGGATGAAGGCTGTCCGGCACGTTCTCGACGCGTACCGGTTGACGACGATCTGCCAGGGCGCCCTCTGTCCGAACGCCGTGGAGTGTTGGAGCGCGAGGACGGCGACGTTCATGATCCTCGGGGACACCTGCACGCGCGCGTGCCGTTTCTGTGCGGTGAAGACCGGAAACCCTAAAGGGGTCGTCGATA
>JAQTVA010000072.1 GCA_028707055.1 Candidatus Bipolaricaulis sp.
TGATGAAGATGCCGAAGAGAATCGTGACCGCTCCCAGCGCCCCTTGCCAGGATGGGACCTCACCGAACACCGCGTACGCGAGAATCGCCGCGCCGACGGGTTCGCCGAGGGCGAGGGCCGACACGTTGGACGCAGACAGGTGCCGCAACGCCCAGTTGAGTGTGCTGTGACCGACGAGCTGCGGGCCGAGGGCGAGGAGGATGAGGTACGCGTACGACGCCGGCTGGAATCCGACGAGCGGCTGCCGCACGGCGATCGCCGCACAGAGGGCGATGATCCCGGCAACGCCGTAGGAGACAGCGACGTAGTCGACGAACGCCACCGCCCGTTGAAGGCTTCGTCCGATGAGGACGTAGACAGCGAAACAGATCCCTCCCCCCACGGCCAGCAGATCGCCGACGACCGTCTGCGTTCCCAATCGGAGATCGGCGAAGCCGATGACGAGGCCGCCGAGGAGGGCGACAACGATTCCGGCGGCGAGCGCGCGGCCGATCCGCTCTCGGAGGAACAGGACGGATCCGAGCGCCACGAACAGCGGGTGCGTGCTCACCAAGAGGACCGAGCTCGCCACCGACGTGTGGCGAAGCGAGGTGAACCAGAGCGTGAAGTGAAGCGCGAGAGCGATTCCGCTCGCCGCCGCGAGAGCGACGTCGCGGCGGCGCAGCGTCGCGAGGCCTCCACGGACCCAGGCGATCGGAAGGAGAACGAGCGACGCCAGCACGAGGCGCCACGCCGCGGCCGCCAGCGGCGCAGCGTCCGGTGCGAGACGCACGAGGATGGATCCCGAGGAGACGGCGAGGAGTCCGATGGCAATCCGCGTGTACAGGTCCGATCGCCCGGGCATGCGAGGGATCAGTCGGCTCCCTCGACGGCGCGGCGGATCTCTCCGAGCGCACGCTCCGCGGCGCGGACGCCGGCCTCGATCCCGCACCCGACGCGGCTGTAGCACGGGGGATCGTTCGAGAAGTCCGGGCGGAGGAGAACGTCGGGCGGATGCGCGGCCAGGGTCAGGTTGCATAGGCGCTTCTGGAACACGGTCGACATTTGGAACAAGACGGAGAGGACGCTCGGGTGGAAGCGGCGGCTCGCGACGTCGCATGCCGGAGGCCCTCCCGTGATTCCGAGCCGACGGTCGCGGACCCCCAGCGCCGGGAGCCCCGCAAGGTGAACCTCGCTCGGCTCGACGAGAACGTCGACGGCGATGATGACCTCGGCCCCGAGAGCGGTCGCCACGTCGACCGGCAGCGGATTCGAAACGCCCCCGTCGATGAGGAGCCGGTCGTCGATCCACACCGGCGTAAACAGGCCGGGAACCGACAGGCTAGCGCGCACGGCCTCGGCCACCGACCCCGTGGTCATCGCTTCGGGTGCCCCGGTGGCGAGGTTTGTCGCCACAGCGGCGAACGGGACGTCGAGATCCTCGATCCGGCGGTCACCGAAGTGCCGTCGGAGCGTGCGCATCAGCTCCGCACCGGAGCTCCAGCCCGACCAGGGAATGGTCGGAAGGAGCGTCTTCGCCGTTCGCAGGAAAGAGCTGGACTGCCACTCCTCTTTGAGGACGTCCAGCGAGATGCCGGCGGCGTACGCGCCACTCACGTACGCGCCCATGCTCGCTCCCACGACGACATCGGGAGCCAGGTCGTTCGCCAGGAGCACGTCGAGCGCGCCGATGTGCGCCGAACCCCGCGCACCGCCGCTTGAGAGAACGAGCCCGATCCTCCGCCTCGCCATCACTCACCGCCTCGTTCATCCTAATGGCGGGGCCGCGAAGGGGCAATCGTCCCCTCTGCACAAGGGGAGAGGCGAGGGAGAAAAAGGATGCGCGGAGAGCCTGTGAACCCGACTCTCCGCGCTCCAGACCGTCCGTGCTCGCGGCTAGTTCGAGATCGCCCCGACCGGACACTGGTCGATGGCGTCCTGAACGCAGTCGTCATCGAAATCGGCGCCCGCGATAACCTTCGCGATGCCATCCGAGCCCATCTCAAAGACGTCGGAGCACACTTGGGTACACAACCCACAGCCCACGCACAGATCCTTGTCAACGACGGGTTTCGCCATGGAATCCTCCTTCCTCCCTCCGGGAGTCGGCGGAAGGATACCACAGTCGCGGGGACCGTCCAAGCCACAGGATGTGGCTTTCGGCGGGACTCCCGATCGGCTATAGTGGGGATCATTCCAGCCAAGGGGGGACCTCCATGGTGAAGAAGATTGCGTTCTTGTTGAGCGTTGCGGTCCTCATCGCCGGCGGAGCGGCGCACGCCGACACGGCGCTCGAGGCAGCGATTGCGCTCATCCCCGACGACGGCGACGTGGTGGTCTACTACGACGAAGCGGGGCGGGGCGCGCTGCAGGAAGCCATTGCCGCGCTGGAGGAGGCCGTCGGCGTGACGGCGTCGTTCAACGCCATGAACGAAGACGCGTACACTGCGCTTCCGATTCCCGCGGAGCGGAAGGGCCTCGTGAACAAGCTCGCGCAGGCCTACTACACCCTGGGCGACGTGTTCCTGTACAAAGCGGACGGGGCGAGGACCGCGTTCGAGAAAGGACGGCTCTGGGGCCTCAAGAGCTTGCGCATGAACCCGACGTTCGCGCAGATCGAGGTCTCTTCCGGCACCTTCCTCGATGCCGTGGCTCAAGAAACCGACGTCGCGGCCCTCTACTGGACGTACGCGAACTGGGCGCGCAAAGACGAGTTCGATGTCCTCGGCGCGGTGTTTCGCAACGATCCGCCCAAGCTCGAGGCGCTCATCGAGCGAGCGCTCGAGCTCGAGCCAAGCTACATCAACTACGGCGCCTACCGGTCGCTGGCCGGGTTCTGGGGCAGCCTGCCTCCCATGCCGTTCGGCACTTACCGACAGGACCTGTCCAAGGCCCTCTCGTACCTCTGTCCGGTGCTGATCGACGAGCCGGAGTACTGCGCTGCCTGCGCGACGTGCCCCGCCGATCCGACGGCGAACGAGTACCTCGAGAACCGGCTGATCTTCGCCCAGTACTACTTGATGAAGAAAGGCGCCTGGCCGGAGGCGGCCCGAGTCCTTCGGAGCCTCCTCGCCGAGCCGGTCGGCGACCTGCACCCGCTGTACAACGCCTTTGACCAGATGCTGGCGCAGGAGCTCCTGACGGAAGTGGAGAGACACCTATAGAGGGCGACGCTTCCCAGGTCCGGTGGGTGGACGTCGAAGGATCGGCTACAGTGATCGAATCACGTAGAGGAGGCCAGAGAAGATGAGCAAGGTCCTGTTCTTGTTGTGTACGGCGCTTGTTGCCGCGAGCGGCGGCGCGGTCGCGATGACGCTCGACGAGGCGGTCGCCCTGTACCAAAACGACAGCATCATGGTTTCGTACGACGATGCCGGGAAGGCCCAACTCGAGGAGATCATCGCCGCGTTCCGCTGTGCCCTCGGCGTCACCGACGCCCTCAACGAGAAGAACGAGGACGCCGTCATGGCGTTCGCCGTCGATCTCAGCCTGAAGCCGATCGTCAACAAACTGGCCCAGGCTTACTACGCCTACGGGAACGTGTACGTGAGCTCGAAAGAGAACGAAGGAATCTACCTCAAGGGCAAGCACTGGGGCCTCAAGAGCCTGCGCATGAACCCGGAGTTCGCCGAGCTTGAGAAGTCCAAAGGGTTTGTCGACGCCGTCAAGGTGGAGAGCGATCCCGAGGCGCTGTACTGGACCACGTCGAACTGGCTCCGCGTTTCGGAGAAGAACAAGCTTCAGGCGGTATTCGCCGGAGTCCCGGCCAAGGCGCAAGCCATGGCCGAGCGGTGCGCGGAGGTCGCCCCGAACTACGTCGCCGGCGGACCGTTCCGCTCGCTCGGCGCCTACTACTCCGGGCTGCCCAAGGGAATGGGCCAGGATCTGACCAAGGCGCTCTACTACCTCTGTCACGTGATCACCGATCCCGCCTGCGGCGCTTGCGGAGACTGCCAGCCCGCCTTGGCCGACGTCAACGAGTACTTCGAGAACCGGACCTTCCTGGCCGAGTTCTACTACATGGAGAAGAAGATGTGGGCCGAAGCGTCCGTCCTCCTCGAGAGCGTGCTCGCCGAGCCGATCGGCGACAAGTACCCGATGATGAATGCGTACTCCCAGGAGAACGCGCGGAGGCTCCTCGAGGAGTGCCAGAAGCACCTGTAGACAAGAGGATCCCTTCGAACCGAGGGCCCCGGGTACGTCCCGAGGCCCTTTTCTCTTATTCGGGCCTCGTCCCCCGGCGCGCGGGCGCTTCGCCCCGAGGCGCCGCGCAGCCATCTCAGGAACGCGCGAAGAAGTGCCTGGTCTTGTGGACCGTGCCCTCCGTCTCTACACTGCAGCATCTTCTAGAGGAAACCGAGGGATACCCATGGCGGAGACGGTGAAGGATGAGGTGCTGAGGCGGGTCGGAGAAGAGGACGTGCGGTTCGTCCAACTCTGGTTCACCGACCTGCTCGGGCAGCTGAAGAGCATCGAGATCCCGTCGAGTCGACTGGACAAGGCGCTCGACGAGGGGATTGGATTCGACGGATCGTCGATCCACGGCTTCGCGCGCATTGACGAGAGCGACATGCTGGCGGTCCCCGACCCCGCCACGTTCGCCGTCTTCCCGTGGGACCACGTCGCCCGTCTGATCTGCGACGTCGTCAAGCCCGGAGGAGGCCCATACGAGGGGGATCCGCGATGGGCCCTTCGGCGCGCCCTCGCTCGCGTCGCCGAGCGCGGCCTCACACTCCTTGTCGGACCCGAGCTCGAGTACTTCTACCTTCGGTCCGATCGCACCACCGAGATGCTCGACTCGGCCGGGTATTTCGACCTCTCACCTCTCGACTGCGCCCTCGATATCCGCCGCGAGACGGTCCTCTCGATCCAGAGGATGGGAATCACGGTCGAGGCGGCCCACCACGAGGCGGCGCCCAGTCAAGAAGAGATCGACCTCCGTCACTGCGAAGCTCTGCGGATGGCCGACAACCTCATGACCTGCCGCTACATCATCAAGGAGGTGGCTCGGCGGCACGGGATTCACGCCACCTTCATGCCGAAGCCGTTCCGGGCTCACAACGGGTCGGGGATGCACACCCACATGTCCCTCGCCCAACTCGACGGCCGGAACGCGTTCTTCGACGCCTCCGACCCCATCCACCTCTCGGCGATGGCGCGCGGGTACGTCGCCGGGATCATGCATCACGCACGCGAGATCATCGGCGTCTGCGCGCAGTGGGTGAACTCGTTCAAGCGCCTGGTTCCCGGCTATGAAGCGCCGGTCTACATCACGTGGTCGTGCCACAACCGCAGCAACATGATCCGCGTCCCTCGCCTCCAACCGGGGCGCGAGGCGGCGACGCGGATCGAGTTCCGTGCGCCGGACGCCGCCTGCAACCCGTACCTTGCGTTCGCCGTCATGCTCCATGCCGGGCTGGAAGGGATCGACCGCAAGTATCCCCTGGCTCAACCCACGGAGGCCGATGTGTACGCGATGGATGCGGCGGAGCGGGCCGAGCGCGGAATCGACACCCTCCCCGGAAGCTTGAACGAGGCGATCGCTTGCATGGAGTCCAGCGCCCTCGTGCGGCGGGCGCTCGGCGACCACATCTTCGACAAGTTCATCGAGAACAAGAAGATCGAGTGGGATCTCTACCGCTCGCAGGTTCACGCGTACGAGATCGACCGCTACCTGCCGATGCTGTAGGATGTCGCGGGACGGTCAGCATCCTGTGACGCATGAGGAGACCCCATGAAACGGAACCTCACTCTCGTCGCGGGGACGCTCCTCGCGCTGTCGCTCGTCGCTCAGGCGGAGAGAATTCAGACCCCGTCGTGCACGACGGCGCTTCTCATTATCGACGTCCAACGGATCTGGATGGTCGGTGATCTGCGAACGACCGACGGTGTCTGGATCACAGACGCTGTCATGAACGTGCTCGAGCGCACCCGCCCCGCGGGGATCCACGTGATCTACGTCCAGGACGTCTCGCGGAGCACCGCGGGCGAGAGGCTCCTCGGATTCCCCGACGCCATCGCTCCGCAGTCGGGCGACCACGTATCTTCGAAGACCCAAGGGAACGCGTTCGCCGGCACGACGCTTCAGGCGCTCCTCGAAAGCCTTGGCGTCAGGCGACTTCTCATCTGCGGTCTCGCCAGTCAGTCGTGCGTCAGCGCCACCGTCGCGGGAGCGCGATCGCGCGGCTACGACGTCGTCATTCTGGCGAACGCCCACGCCAGCGGCGATGGAGGGATCCAGGCCGCGCAGATGAACAGCTTCTGGGCGAATCAAGGGATGACCGTCGTCACGATCGCCGACCTCGATGTCGCGTCGCTCTGTCCGTAGGAGAGCGGCTACGCCAGGAGTCCGTACAGGTAGGCGAGCAGCGGCGCGAGAGCCAGGGCGGGGAGAAGGTTCCCGATCTTGAGGTCACGCAGGCCGAGGAGTTTAAAAGAGAGCGCGATGAGGACCGCTCCGCCCACGGCGTTGAACTCGACTAGGGGCAGAGACGGAGCCAGGACCCCGCCCGCTGTCGGCGCGACGAACCAATGCGCCGCGAGGCTGATCCCGCCCTGGTAGACAAGGAGGCTCGCCGCCGAGAGGGCGACCCCGGGGCCGAGAGCGGCCACGAAGCCGATCGACATCATCCCGTCCATGATCGACTTCAGGCCGAGGACCTGCCAGTCGCCGTACACGCCGTCGCGGATGGCGCCGAGGATCGCCATCGGGCCGACGCAGAAGAGGAGCGTCGCCGCGACGAACCCCTGCGTAAGCCTTCCGCGCATCGACGCCGGGAAGAGCCTCTCGCTCGCATCCCCAAGCCGTTCGAGGCGATCTTCCAGGCGCAGCCACGTCCCGAGGCCTCCTCCAAGGAGGAGCGCGAGAAGAAGGACGAGGAGCTGCTCGGAGCCCATCGCCAGCTTCGTCCCGAGCACGAAGGTGATGAGCCCGGTCGCGATCATCGCCATACGCGTGATCGGTTCAGGGATCTTGCGTCCCGCGAGCACGCAGATGAGCGACCCGACGAGCACTGCGCCAACGTTGATCCACGTCCCGATCATGGCGCGGATGCTACCGCCGCGCGACACCGCCGGCAACGTGAGATTCCCATCCTTTGCGCTATCTCACACTCGCACTTCGGTTGAGCCTGCATCCGCCGGGCGGCATCATACGAGCCTGGTCGGCGGCCCGGACGAGGGCCGCCAGTTCACAAGGAGAACGGCTTGGCCGAGAAGAGAGAAGCAACCCGGCTCGCCCGGATCGTCGGATACGTCGAGGAACTCCATCGAAAGGCCGCGGCAGAGAAGCCGTTCGACCCGGTGTTCACCGCCGACTACCGCTACGAGCACACCCTGCGCGTCGCCCGCTACGGGGCCCGGCCGAGGCGGAAGGCCTCGATCGAGAGCTCTCCGTGGCGGCGTGCCTCCTCCACGACGTCGCGTACTTCATCCCCGGCGAGCACGAGGACTGGTGGGACAACCACGGCCGGGTCGGCGCGAAGATC
>JAQTVA010000073.1 GCA_028707055.1 Candidatus Bipolaricaulis sp.
TGGTACGCCCGACAGGGTTCGAACCTGTGACCTTTGGCGCCGGAGGCCAACGCTCTAATCCGCTGAGCTACGGGCGCGGGCGGAGAGGGCGGGATTCGAACCCGCGGAGGAGCGTGAACCCCTCGACGGTTTAGCAAACCGTTGTCTTGGACCGCTTGACTACCTCTCCGGCTCTGCGATTCTATCGCCTGGCCGGAACGACGGCAAACGGGGCGCGCTTCTTCCTGTGGGAGCGGAGGCTTCTGCCGATCCCATTGCGGAGCTCCGCAGCGTGTTCTTGGAATGCGCAAACGATGAACCGCCGACGATCTCATCCTCGCGGCACTTTGCAGGGTCGTGCGGTTTCCGAGCAGCTCACGGTTGTCGGTCCCGGCCGGGGAGTTCCACGACAAGACGACGGAACTCCCGAGCGACTCGCCCTTGGCGGAGGGGGCGGGATTCGAACCCGCGAGGCCCGAGGGCCTGCCGGTTTTCAAGACCGGTGGCTTCGACCGCTCACCCACCCCTCCGACATCGATTATAGAGGCTGGGACGGCGGGCCGGCACGCCGTGAACGGATGGTTCCACCCCCGACCAGGCGCTCGCCGTCGTAGAGGACGGCGAGCTGCCCCGGGGTCACGGCGCGTTGAGGCGGATCGAAGTCGAGGGTAAAGGCGTCCTTCGCCTGAGGCGAAAACGTCGCGGGGAACGTGGGCGAGCGATAGCGGATCTTCGCCGCGAGCTCGGTGCGCTCGGCGGGGGGATCGTCGAGGTAGTTCGCCTCATCGGCGTTGAGGGACGAGGCGTACAGGCCGTCCTCCGGGCCGACGACAAGCTGGTTGTGCCGGACGTCCAGGTCGAGTACGTACATCGGCTGGTCGGAGGCGATCCCGAGTCCGCGCCGCTGGCCAATCGTGTACCGGAGCAGCCCATCGTGCATCCCGAGGACGCGCCCGTCGCGGTCGACGACGTCGCCCGGTGGGAAGTCCGCAGCGTCGAACAGGTACGAGGTCGATCCGGCGACGGCAAAGCACAGATCCTGACTCTCTGGGCGTTCGGCTGCGGAGAGGCGCTCGCGGCGCGCGAGGGCAAAGACCTCGCGTTTCTCGAGCTCGCCGACGGGAAACAGGAGGCGGGGAAGCTGCTCCGGACGAAGTCCATAGAGAAAGTAGCTCTGATCCTTGTGGGGGTCGCGTCCCCGACAGAGAGCGAAGCGGCCGTCGGACTCGCGCCGGATGCGAACGTGGTGCCCTGTCGCGACGTAGTCGAATCCCTTGTCGCGGGCGTACTCGAGGGCGGCATCGAATCGGAGGCTGCGATTGCAGCGGCCGCACGGGTTCGGCGTCTCACCGCGGCGATGGCGTCGGGCGAACTCCGCAAGAACGACCTGCTCGAAGGCGTCGCTCCGGTCGACCACATCGTGGGGAATGCCGAGGTCGCGCGCCGCCTGGGCGGCGGCGTCGAGCGAGCAGCAGGGAGACATCCTCTGGCCTTGCGGGGCGCGGGAGAACGACCAGAGCCAGAACGTCAGCCCGACCACGTCGTAGCCTTGCTGCTTGAGAAGGTGCGCGGCGACGGCGCTGTCGACTCCGCCGCTCAGGCAGACCACGACGGACCTCATGATCCTACCCGTCGTCACCCTCGGTTGGCACGACGCACAGGAACTCGAGGGGAGCGTCCGCCGCATTGGCGAACTCGTGCTCGTCCATCGGCGGAACGTAGACGAAGTCGCCCGGGCCGACGGGGCGGCTTCCTCCGGAGAAGCGGACGGTGCCGCGCCCCGCGAGGATATACACCTCGTGCTCCCAGGGATGGGCGTGGTGGGGGCTGTGGCCGCCCTTCGTCAGCCTGAAGTGGCGCATGACGAACCGCGGTGCGCCGTCCTTCGGACCGATCAGAACGCGCTTCTCCACGCCGCGAACCGTGGATGCATCATCGTAGACGCGTGCTGCCACTCGGCTTGTGTTGTCGATCGTCAGCATTCGAGGCTCCTTTCACGAGAGGGGCGCCACGAGCAGCGGCACATACAGCTCATCTTCGTTGAGACCGCCATGCATGCCGCGCAGGAAGGGGAAATCGGGGTACGGGTGGAGGAGTCCGTCTCGGGCCGTGGAGACGACGAGGACGTTGCCGACTCGCGACACGATCTCGGGGTGCGGGATTCCCGGCCCGAAGAGCCCTGCTCGGACGGCGGCCGAAGCATCGAGGGCAACCAACCCGCCGTCCAGCGTCGTGGGAAGCGTCCATGGCGAGGTTCCTCCGTTTCGTAGGAACAGGTAGCTGGCCCGCGGCTCGCCCACGGGGTGGAGGAGGAGTCGCTCCCGAAGCTCGGAGAAATCCGACAGGGGACGATAGTCTTCGGGTTCCATCGTGACGAACCCGTGGTCCGAGGAGAGGACGAGGAGCGTCCGGTCGACGCGTCCGAGGAGTTCGCGTCGCAGGGCGTCGTCGATCGATTGCAGCTCGGCCTCGTACGCGTCGGAGTCGGGGCCCCTCGTGTGCGCGACGGAGTCGAGCTCCGGCCAGTACAGCGTCACGAGCGTGGGCCGCGCGGCGCGCTCCAGAATGTGGCGCGCGAACGTCAGCATGTCGGGCAGACTCACGACGGGGTGCATGTAGGTCGCCCCGCGGTACAGGATGCGCGACAGCCCGCTCGCCGCGATGTACCGCGGAAGTAAGGTGTGGGTCGTGACTCCCTGTTCGGCGAGCCGCTCGTACACGGTCGGACACGGGAGGAGTTCCTTGAGGTCCAACCCGGAAGCCGTTGCAGGAGCATCATCGGCGCCCACGATGGACAGCTGGATCATGTTGATGATGGCCGAGACCTCTCGCAGGTAGAGCCGGTACCCGATCAGCCCGTGTTGGGCGGGCGGGAGCCCCGTGCTGTAGGTGGACAGGGCGGCGACGGTCGTGGACGGGAAGACGCTGGTGATCGGGAGAAGATCGCCGCTCGCGGCGATGCGGGCAAAGGCGGAGTCGCGGACGTCGTTGCAGAACCGTTCGGTGCGATGGAATCCGAGCCCGTCGAGGATGATGAGGACAACACGCTCGAACCGCTGCGGAGCGAGCGCTTCGACAAGGGCACCGGGAGACGCCGACAACCCGAGGGCCGCCCGGACGAGATCCGCAATGGCGACGATCGAGAAGCCGGCGTAGTCGGGAAAGCGAATTGGATCCGGGATTCCGGCGAGGGTGGGGCGGGACCGAAGCTGGTCCAGTACGTCTGTTCTCACGCTCATGAGGATCGCATTATACGGGGTCGCGGCGGGTCGAACGGCGGGTGTGGGATTCGTGGGGGAGAGCGCTCTCGGGTATGCTCCCTGCGTGGAGAAGAGGACGGGGCACGACGTCGTGGTGATTGGGGGAGGGCCCTCTGGGATGGCGGCCGCGTACTTCGCGGCCAAGTCCGGGGCCGACGTGCTCCTCGTCGACGTTCAGCCAAGCCCTGGCGAGAAGATCCTGCTCTCCGGGGGGGGGCGGTGCAACATCCTGCCGCTCTCCGCGGATCCGAGCGGATACATCACCGATTCGTCGGCGCACTCGCTGCGGAAGATCCTTCTGTCGTGGCCGCTGGAAGAGGTGCGGGCGTTCCTCGAAGGGCCGGTCGGGATTCGCCTGATCGAACAGAAACGAACGGGCAAGATCTTCCCGGCAGGCTCCGGGGGCGGCGAAGAGGTCAGGGACTCGCTCATCAAGGCGATGCGGCGAGCCGGAGCCCGGCTGCGAGGCCGTTGCCGCGTGGTGGACATCCTCCCGGATGAGCGGCGCCGCGTCGTCGTGGAGAGCGGTCCTGGAATCGTTGCGGCGCGGGTTATCGTGGCGACGGGGGGGATGTCGTACCCGAGGACGGGCAGCTCTGGGTTCGGGTTCGAGATCGCCCAGCGCCTCGGACACACGCTGGTCGCTCCGTATCCCGCTCTTGTCCCTCTCTACGGGGGCACGCCCGCCCACCATGGGCTCGCGGGGTTGTCCCTCCCTGTCCGGTTGGCGATCGGTGACGCGAGGCCGACGTCCTGGGTGGGAGATTTCTTGTTTACGCACCGGGGTTACAGCGGCCCCGTCGTCCTCAACGCCGCGCACGCGTTCGCTCGCCGCAGGGACGTCCGCGTCCCCGTGCGAGTCTCGTGGCTCGACCGGAGCGAGGAAGAGTGGAGGAGCGTCCTGGCCCCGGGACCGGGGATGCTCCGCGCCGCGCTCGACGCCGCGCTTCCGGGGCGACTGGGGGACGTCCTTCTCGACGAGCTCGGGTTGCGGGATGCGGACCGCTCGACGCTCCGACGGGAGGACCGAACGCGCCTCTTGCAGGCCCTCACGGCCTACGAGCTTCCGATCGATCGAGCCGGTGGGTTCGCGGAGGCGGAGGTCACCGGCGGGGGAGTCCCACTCGGCGAAGTGAACCCGCAGACCCTGGCGAGCCGGCTCGTTCCCTGCGTGTCCTTCTGCGGCGAGGTGCTCGACGCGTTCGGGCCGATCGGTGGGCACAACTTCCTGTGGGCGTTCGTGACGGGGCGCCTTGCGGGAATCGGTGCCTCAACGGGATAGTCGTCACATTGCAGCGAGGCGCGGATGTCCCCTCGACATCGGCCATGTGGGCTGGGTTCGGCCGCTGCGGCGTGCGAGGCTTCCTGTAGGTGATGTGGATCACGCCCATCGGAGTCGGCTCCGGGTGGTGCCCGACGCGGAGTCCGCATCGCCCACGCAGCACCTCCTTGCAGGCGCGGCGGAAGCTCGGCGTGTGATGAGTGGGGTTCCGCGAACACAGCTCGTCACCGTGAGGACCGGCCAGACGGGTGGTCGACTTCCGCCGCGCGTCCGCTTTGTTGGCGACGTCGCTTGCGATCCCGGCGCCCGTTTCGGAGAATGGGACTCGGCGTCCGGGGTGCGCCGGAGCCGAGGGGACGTCACGCACGGGGATGATCGATCGGAATCCTGTGCCCAACCTGGGAATGGCGGATCGGACGATGAGCGGGGCTGAGGAGAACATCGAACGGCTGCGCGCGGCCTACCCGGAGAAGTTCGTCGCGCCGGAGCGTGCGTTTGCCCAGATCCACCGAGGTGACCGGATTTTCATCGGCACCGGGTGTGGGCAGCCCCAATATCTGCTGGATGCGCTGGTCGAGTTCACGGAGACGAACCCGAAGGCGTTCTTCGACGCCGAGGTTATCCACATCTGGACTCTGGGGCTTGTCCCGTATCTGCGCGATGAGGTGAAGCGCAACTTCCGCCTCGACTCGTTCTTCATCAGCGCCCCGACGCGGGAAGCGGTGAACCAAGGCGACGCGGACTACACGGCGATCTCGCTTTCGCGCGTTCCGGACCTCTTCTACCGCGGGATCGTTCCCATCGACGTCGCGCTGGTACAGACGTCGCCTCCGGACGAACACGGATACGTGAGTCTTGGGATCAGCGTCGATATCGTGCGCGCGGCCGTGGACTGCGCCCGCGTCGTCATCTGTCAGGTGAACCGATTCATGCCGCGCACGCACGGAGACAGCTTCCTCCACATCGGAGAAATCGATTGCGTCCTCGTACACGACGAGCCTCTGCTCGAGTACGGGGTCGGCGGCTCGGACGAGGTCGCCAATCGGATCGGCAAGTACGTTGCACGGCTCGTCGAGAACGGAGCGACGATCCAGGTCGGATACGGCAGGATTCCCGACGCGATCGTGTCCCACCTATTGGGGAAGAAACACCTCGGCGTGCACACGGAGCTCTTGAGCGACGGGATTGCCGGGCTGATGCGCGCGGGGATCGTCGACAACACGCAGAAGACGATCGACCGCAACAAGACGGTGGCCGCGTTCTCCATGGGGTCGGCATCGACGTACGAGTTTCTCTCCGACAACCCCTCGGTGTCGTTTCGGCCCGTCGACTACACGAACAATCCTGCCGTGATCTCGCAGATCCGCAAGATGACGGCGATCAACACCGCGCTGCAGATGGACCTGACCGGGCAGGCGACGGCCGAGTCCCTGGGGACGGAGTTCTACAGCGGAATCGGAGGACAGGCCGACTTCATGCGCGGCGCGGTGCTGGCTCCCGACGGGAAGTCGATCCTCGTCCTCGAGTCGACGGCCAAGAACGGCGAAGTGTCCCGGATCGTCCCGATCCTGAGTGAAGGAGCCGGGGTCACGTTGACGCGCGGTGACGTCCACTACGTGGTCACGGAGTATGGGATCGCGTATCTGCACGGAAGGAACATGCGCGAGCGGGCGATGGAGCTGATCCGCGTGGCCCACCCGAAGTTCCGCCCGTGGCTGTTGCGGGAAGCCAAGGCGCGCAAGCTGATCTATGGCGACCAAGCGTACGTCCCGGGGAAGCGGGGCGAGTACCCTGAGCACCTCGAAACCTATCGTACGACGAAGACCGGCCAGGAGGTCCTGCTGCGACCCGTGCGGATCAGCGACGAGCCGCTGTTGAAGGACTTCTTCTACTCCTTATCCGATCAGTCGATCTACCAGCGGTTCATCTCCTCGCGCAAGGACATGCCGCACGAGCGCCTGCAAGAATTCGTGATCATCGACTACACGGCCGAAATGGTCATCCTGGCCGTCACTCAGGACGAGGAGCGGGAGGTCGTCGTGGGCGTAGGGCAGTACGGAATCGATCCTGAAACCCATACGGCCGAAGTGGCCCTTGTCGTAGGGGATGAGTATCAGAACCGGGGCATCGGCACCGAGCTGCTCCGCTATCTGACGCTCCTGGCAAAGCGGGAGGGACTCCTAGGGTTCAGCGCCGAGGTGCTGGTCGACAACCGAGCGATGATGTACTTGTTCGAGAGCGCGGGGTTCTCCATCGAGAAGAAACGGGGGGCTGGGGTGTATGAGCTCAGGATGCTGTTCGGGTGAGCCGGAGCGCGGCGCTATGGACCGCCTGTTCCGCCCGCGCGGCGTCGCGGTGATCGGCGCGTCGACGAACCCGGCGAAGATCGGATATCGGGTCATCGAGAACATGGTGAACGGCGGGTACGCCGGGGGCATCTACCCGATCAACCCGAAGGGGGGCGAGATCCTCGGCAGGACGGTCTACTCGTCCCTCGAAAGCGTGCCGGGGCCGGTGGACGTCGCCGTGTTGTGCGTCCCCGCCGACCACGTGTACCCCAGCCTCGCGCTGTGTGCGGACAAGGGCGTGAGCCACCTCGTGATCATTACCTCCGGGTTCTCCGAAGTGGGCAACCTGGACGAGGAGAAGCGGATCGTCCAGTACGCGCGGGCGCACGGGATGCGGG
>JAQTVA010000074.1 GCA_028707055.1 Candidatus Bipolaricaulis sp.
GCGGCCGAGCTCGATCGCCGCCGACAGCCCCGCGGGCCCGCCTCCGAGGATGAGCACGCTCACATCCTTCCGCTCCGGCTCGGTCATCTCAGGAGCACGGTCGAGGTGCGGAAGCTTCGGAAGCCCATCGAGCGGCTCGACGCGGAGCCCCGGCACGGCCGGGGTCATGCACGCCTTCACGGCAACGCCGTTCGCCAGCACCATGCACTGGGAGCACTGCCCGTTGGCGCAGAAGATCCCCTGCGGCGCGCCGTCCTTAGGGTGGTGTCCGAAGATTCGCACGCCCGCCGCGAAGAGCGCCGAGGCGATCGTCTCTCCCGGATACGACGTCACCGCGTTCCCGGCGAAGGTGAAGGTGAACGGCGTTCCTCGGTCCTTGCGGACGATGGGATGGCCTTCGATTCGCGTCATGCGTCGTCAGACTCCTTCCGCGCGCGCCACAACGTCCGCTCCGCTACGCGCCACGTCGTTCGCCGCTCCGCCGGCCTCGATGAACCGTTGGGTGACGGCCATCAAGACGCGAGCCGCGGAGTTCTTGGATGTGGAGTAGGCGTGAGGCTCGGTGGCGTGGACGCGGTAGCTGTCGCCGACCTCGAGATCGAACAGCTCGTCCCGCAGCCGCAGGCGCAGGCTCCCCGCGAGCACGTACCCAAACTCCTCCCCGTCGTGGGTCGACTCGGTCGGCCGAGTTCCCGGCGGGAATTCGGCAATCAGAAGCTCCTGGACGGGCGCCGTCGGGAGTTGGCGCGTCAGGTAACCGTACGTCACGGGCGACGTCCCGACACGGATATGAAGCTGCTCTTCCGCCTTCGTGACCACGGGCGCCGCTTCGCCGAGCGGGCGGTCGCTCGAGAAGAGCGTCTCGATCCGGAGGTCGAGCGCGCGGCAGATCGCGGAGAGCGAGACGATGGACAGGGTCGATTGCCCCCGCTCGACCTGGGACAGGAAACCGGTCGAGAGCCCAGAGCGCTGCGAGAGCGCCTCCAGCGTCCATCCGCGTTGCTGCCGCGCGTGCCGGATCCGTGCCCCAAGGTCCTCCATGGCTCTTCACTATATCGAACAGGAGCTTCGATATCCACGAAGGTGCATCCGCGCGCCGTCTCCTCTACACTCTCGGTCAGGAAAGGGGAGAGTACGCATGCAGAAGGACCGATTGAAGTTCCTGAAGACCTACATGGACACGGTCTGTCCGACGGGCTACGAGGAGGACGCCTCGCGCGTTTGGAGGAAGGAGGCGGACCGATTCGCCGACCGCACGTGGGTGGACGTCCACGGCAACACCCTCGCAGCGATCAACGAGAAGGCGCCGTTCCGCGTCATGCTGGCCGGACACGCCGACGAGATCGGCCTCCTGATCAGCTACGCGGACGACAAGGGGTACTTGTCGTTCACCGGGTTGGGCGGCTGGGATCTGGCCATCCTCCCCGGACAGCGCGTCCGGATCCGAACCCAGAACGGGATCGTGCTCGGCGTCATCGGCCGGAAGCCGATCCACGTGATGAAGGACGAGGACCGCAAGGCGCTGCCGAAGATCGAGGACCTGTGGATCGACATCGGCGCCAAGACGAAGGCCGAGGCGCTCAAGCTCGTGACGATCGGCGACCCCGCGGTCCTCGACTACGACGCGCAGGAGCTGCGCAACGGGCTCTTCGTCGGTCGCGGCATCGACGACCGCATCGGCGCGTTCGTCGTCCTCGACGCGCTGCGCCGGCTGGCGGAGCGGAAGGTCAAGGTCGGCGTGTACGCCGTGGCGACGGTGCAGGAGGAGATCGGATCGCGCGGCGCGCAAACGAGCGCCTTCGGAATCGACCCCCACGTCGGAATCGCCGTCGACGTCGGGTTCGCCACCGACTGCCCCGGAATGGACGACGCGAAGAAGAAGTGGGGCGAGGTGGCGATGGGCGGAGGGCCGATCATCACGCGGGGCCCGAACATCAACGCACCGCTGTTCCGCCTCCTCGTCGGCACCGCCGAGGCGAAGAAGATCCCCCACCAGTTCGACACGTGCCCGCGCGGCACGGGGACGGACGCGAACACCATCCAACTCGTTCGCGGCGGGGTGGCCACCGCGGTGCTCGGGATCCCGAACCGCTACATGCACTCCCCCTGCGAACTCGTCCACCTCGATGACGTCGAGCACACGATCGAGCTCATCGCGCAGACGGTCGCCACGATGAAGGCGACGACCAACCTCATCCCGGGATAGAGACGAACATCGGCGGGAGGCCCGGAACAGTACGGCCTCCCGCTTTCCTTTTTCCCACCGTCGGGTATGATGGGTGCGTTGGGGAGCTCAAGAGATTGGGCTGAGAGGAGGGATTCCCTCGACCCTTAGAACCTGATCTGGGTAATGCCAGCGCAGGGAACGTCGATCACCACGGACCCGCCCACGCCCTAGAGACGCCGGGAATCCCTTCCTCATCGTCTTTCTCCGTCGATCTCCCCTTCGAGGGAGGCCCGATGGGACCGACGTGCATCCTTATCCTGGCCGACGGCGAGTGGGGCGACGCGGACGCCGTGCGCGCGCTGCGACGAACCTGCGGCCTCTGCCTCGCGGCGGATGGAGCCTGGGCGAAGGCCCGCTCGGCGGGCGTGCCCGTGGACGCCGTCGTGGGCGACCTCGACTCGCTCTCTCCGGCCGCGCGCGCCGATCTCGATCGCTCCTCCACCCCCGTGGTCGCGTTCCCCCGGACGAAGGACTGGACGGACCTCGAACTCGCCATCGATCACGCCCTCCGCCAGGGGCCGACGCGCATCGTGATCTACGGCGCGCTCGGAGGGCGCATCGACCACACGATCACGAACCTCCACCTGATGGAGAAGGGGTTCGCCACGGGAGTCCCGATCGAGATCGTCTCCCCCACCGAGACCGTGCGTCTGATCGACGGCGACCTCGCGCTCCCGGGGGTCCGCGTGGGCGACGTCGTCTCCCTCGTGCCGATCACGGAGTGGGCACAGGTCAGAACGCAGGGACTGGAGTACGAACTGCACGACGAGCGCCTGTTCCGGAGCGCGTCTCGGGGCGTGTCGAACGTCGTCCGCGAGCTGCCGGTGCGGGTCTTCGTCGCGGAGGGTCGTCTGCTGGTCGTCCACACCCACGGAGCCCGAGGAGGCGTGGCGTGAGGTTCCGCGGACGGTCGGCCGCTCCGTCGTCCCACCGCTCCCTCCGGACCTGGCGCGGCGTCCTCAGCGGGCTGCTCCTCCTCGCCCTCTGGCAGGGCATCGTCTCGGTCTTTCGGCTTCCCCCGTATCTCCTGCCGTCACCGGCCGAGACGGCGCGGACCCTCATCGAGGATGCCGCCCTCCTCGGCCCGCACCTCGCCACCACGCTCGCCGAGACGATGGCCGGGCTCGCCCTCGCCACATCGCTCGGGATCAGCCTCGCGATCGTCATGAACGCCTCGCGCTGGTCGCGGGATCTTCTCTACCCGCCCCTGGTGCTGTCCCAGGCGGTTCCGTTGATGGCCGTCGCGCCGCTCGTCCTGATCTGGTTCGGCCTCGGCGCGCTCGCCAAGGTCCTCATCGTCGCGTTCGTCTGCTTCTTCCCGATCACCGTCAACGCCTACGAAGGGTTCCGGGTGGTCGACCCGGGGTATCGCGACCTCTTGGAGACGCTCGGCGCGACGCGACGCGATCGCTACCGTCACCTCTACCTTCCTGCGACGCTGCCGGGGATCGTAGCCGGGCTGAAGCTCGCGGCGACGTACAGCGTGCTTGGGGCCGTGGTCGGGGAGTGGCTCGGCGGGGCGAAGGGCCTCGGCGTCTACATGACGCGCTCGTTGCAGTCGTTTCGAACGGATCGCCTCTTCGCGGCGATCCTCGTGGTCATGGCGTTGAGCTTCGGGTTGTTCAAGGCCGTCGACATCGCCGGCGCCCGCCTCACGCCGTGGCTGGGAAGGAGGAACCATGCCTGAAGCACGTTGGGTCGCTGTCGTCGTGGCCGCCGTCCTCCTCGCCATCTCCACGGGCGCCGCGGGGACCGACGTCGTGCGGGTCGCGCTCGACTGGACGCCGAACACGAACCACACGGGAATCTTCGTCGCCCGGGATGCGGGGTACTTCGCGGAAGAAGGGCTGGACGTCGTGGTCATCGAGCCGGGGCCGACGGTGGGCCTGCAGCTCGTCGCCGCCGGTCACGCCGAGTTCGCCGTGTCGATGCAGGAGGAGGTGACGATGGCGCGAGCCCAAGGCTTCCCCGTCCTCTCGATCGCCGCCCTCTACCCTCACAACACCTCGGGGTTTGCCGCGGCCCGCGACCGAGGGATCGCGACGCCGGCCGACTTCGCCGGGCGACGATACGCCGGCTGGGGAAGCGAGCTGGAAGAAGTCATGATCCGCACCGTCATGGCGGCGTTCGGAGCCGATGATCGATCGGTGGAGCGGGTGAACATGGGGACGATCGACTTCTGCACCGCCATCCGGCGGGACTTGGCGGACTTCTTCTGGATCTTCTACGGGTGGGACGGAGTCCACGCTGTACTCGAGGGGATCGACTTCGTGTACATCCCGCTCGCGGATCTCGCCCCCGAACTCGACTACTACACGCCCGTGATCGTGACCTCGGAGCGTCTTGCCGCGGACGATCCGGACCTCGTGTCTCGTTTCGTGCGTGC
Source organism: Candidatus Bipolaricaulis sp. (assembly GCA_028707055.1). Classification (GTDB taxonomy): domain Bacteria; phylum Bipolaricaulota; class Bipolaricaulia; order UBA7950; family UBA9294; genus JAPLGD01. The sequence goes on from JAQTVA010000074.1 coordinate 4,614, forward strand.
CTTGGCGCGGGGCGCCACGTACACCGCGCTCCATCCGGACGACGCCGCCGACGCGCTCCTTCGCCACGCCCCCGAGCTCGACCGCGATCTCGTCCTCGCCTCGCAGCGCTGGCTTGCCGGTCAGAGCGTGACGGAGCTTGCCGCGTGGGGATGGCAGGATCCCGCCGTGTGGCAGCGGTTCGCGGAGTGGGCGTTCGACGGCGGGTTGATCGACGTGGCCATCGATCCCGACCTCGCGTTTTCGAACGCGTTCCTTCCGAGCGGAGACCCCGCGCCGTGACGCCGCTCGTCGACGTCGTCCGAATCGCGAAGTCGTTCGGGGATCTACGCGTCCTGGACGAGGTTTCCTTCCGCATCGACGAAGGGGAGACCGTCGGCATCCTCGGCCCCTCCGGGTGCGGCAAGACCACGCTCCTGCGGATCGTTCTCGCGCTGGAGTCCGCCGACGCCGGAACGGTGTCCACGGGTCTCGAGCGGTCCGGGTACCTCCCGCAGGAGGTCCTCCTCTTCCCGTGGAAGACCGTGGCGGAGAACGCGGCTTTGCCGCTCGAGATCGGCGGCGTGCGGCGCGACGTTCGACGAGCCCGCGTCCGCGAGGAGTTGCCGCGATTCGGGCTCGAGGAGTTTGCCGACGCCTATCCTCACGAGCTGTCGGGTGGAATGCGCCAGCGGGTGGCCCTCTTGCGCGCCGTCCTCACCGGGAGCCCCGCCCTCGTGCTCGACGAGCCGTTCGGGGCGCTCGACACGCTGACGCGCCATCGCCTACAGAATTGGCTTTCGCGGCTCCTCGAAGAGCTGGGCCGGTCTCTCGTCTTCGTCACCCACGACCTCGACGAGGCCGTGGCCCTGTCGCGCCGCATCCTCGTTCTATCCCAGCGGCCGGCGCGCGTGGTCGGAGATGTGCCCATCGTGCTCGACGCGCACGAGAGGGCCGATCGGCTCGGGCGAGCGACGCTCGCCGCGCGGGACCGCGTCCTCGCGCTTCTCGAAGGGGGCGATCGCCGTGCCGGAGAGTAGCCCGTTCGACACGCACGCCGCCGAGTACGATGCCTGGTTCGATCGATTCCCGAACGCCTACGAGTCCGAGCTCCTGGCGGTGCGTTGCGTTCTGCCTCCTCGCCGCGACCGTTGGGTCGAGGTCGGCGTCGGCAGCGGCCGGTTCGCGTCCCGCCTTGGGATCGACGTCGGGGTCGAGCCGTCGGAAGCGATGGCCCGTCTGGCGCGGAGGCGCGGCATCGACGTGCTCGCCGGTCGTGCCGAGGTCCTCCCGCTCGACGCCGCGAGCGCCGGCGCCGTCTTTCTGATCACCACGATCTGTTTCGTTCAGGATCTCCCCCTCGCCCTCGGCGAGACGCGCCGCATCCTGCAGCCGGACGGCTTCGTCCTCGTCGCGTTCATCCCTCGCGACAGCCGGTTCGGCCGTCTCTACGCCGCTCAGGGTTCCGAGAACCGGTTCTTCGAACGCGCCCGCCTGCGCTCCGTCGACGAGGTGGATCGCCGGCTCGCGGACGCGGGGTTTGAGGTCGATCGGACGATCCAGACGTTGACGGGGGACCCGGCCGCGGCGGACGAGAGGGTCGAGATCCCGTCGCCCGGGAGCGGCCGCGGCTCGTTCGTCGTGCTTCGAGGCCGGGCGCCGGGGAGCGCCGCGACCTCCAAGGAAGCTTGACAGAACCCATCGGGCATTCGTAGCATGACGCCATGCCAACGGAGAAGTACTTCCTGATCGTCAACCTCATCGCCGGGCGAGGGCACTGCAAGACCCTCTTCCCGAAGGTAAAGCTCGAACTCGACCGGCGCGGCATCGACTACGACCTGCACTACACGAACGAACCCCTTGAGGCGGTCGACGTGGCCAAGATGGGGATCGAGGCCGGGTTCACGCGCATCGTCGCGATGGGCGGGGACGGGACCGTGAATGAGGTGGCGAACGGCTTGCTCGGCACGAACGCCACGCTCGGGGTGATTCCGGCGGGGACCGGCAACGACTTCGTGCGGGTCATGGGGATCCCGTCCGATCCCCTCGCGGCGCTCGATGTCCTGACGCGCGGAACCGAGAGGCAGATCGACGTCGGCCGCGTCGCGGAGGACCGGTACTTCGTCAACGGCGTGGGCATCGGGATCGATGCCCAGGTCGCGCGCGACGTCTTGGCCATGGAGCGGTTGCGCGGAGCGCCCGCGTACCTCTACGCTGCGGCGAAGGAGGTCTTCCGCTTCCCGGCGTTCGACGTCCGGCTCGAGGCGGAAGGCTGGAACGCCGAAGTGAACTGCCTCTCCCTCGGCATCGCCAACGGGAAGTACTGCGGCGGAGGGTTCATGCTCGCTCCGCGCGCCCTCGTCGATGACGGCCTGATCGACATCTCCGCGATCGGTGACTTCCCGAGGCTTGAGCGGTTGTTCCGTCTGCCGCAGGCGCGGGCGGGGAAGCACATCGATCTTCCGCAGGTTCGCTACCACCAGGCCGCCGAGGCGACGGTGTCGTCCGAAGC
>JAQTVA010000075.1 GCA_028707055.1 Candidatus Bipolaricaulis sp.
GGAGCCTCGAACGCGGACATCACGCCGTCTCCGAGCGACTTCACGACGATCCCGTACTCGCTCACCCGCGTGCGGACGATGTCCTCATGACGTTGGGCGAGGCGGAACGCGGCCTGGTCGCCCTGCCGCATCGCGTAGCTCGAGAAGCCGCGCAGATCGCTGAACAGGAGAGCGATTTCCTCGCCTGCCTCGATCTGACCGCGCAACATCTGACGAACCTTGAGGGTGCGGCTCCACGACACGGACGTTCCTTTCGATCGACGGGAGAGCGGAATCGAGCTATTATATACCATCGTTTCCGGCGTTCGCGTGGCCACAAAGGAGCGTGGAATGGACAGCGGGAAGATCATTGACGCCCTCCAGAAGACACCCATTTTCGCTAAGACAAGCGACGAGAGCCTGCAGTCCCTGCTGAAATCGGCGATCCAGAAGACGGTCCAGGCCGGGACCAAGATCGTCGAGAAGGGGCAGTCGGGCCTCGGGTTCTACCTTGTGTTGTCGGGACAGGCCGACGTCATGGGCGGAGGGAAGAAACTGGCGGAGATCGGCGAGGGCGGTTTCTTCGGAGAGCTGTCCGTCATTGACGGGGCGCCCAGGACGGCCGACGTCGTCGCGAAGACTGACGTCACGTGCCTTGTCGTCTCCCAGTGGGCGATGCGCAGCATCATCGAGACCCACCCCGAGATCGCGTTGTCGATGCTCGACGAGCTTGCCCGCCGGTTGCGCGCGACCAATGAGAAGGAAGGGATGGCTTCGTAGGGGAGGCCGCGTCGGCCGGCGTGTCCCCATTCTGTGTCTTGGATCGTCGGCCGCGCTGACGGACGGGGGTCCGTGGAGTTCCCTGTTGGTCGACGGGCGCGTTCTCCTTGAGATTCCGCCAACGACGGTTCCCCAGCTGCACCGCTACCGGCTCGATCCGTCGCGCATCGACTGGCTGTTTGTCAGTCATCTGCACGCCGACCATGTGTTCGGGCTGCCGTTCCTCCTGCTCGAGTTCTTCATCCGGCACGAGCGGTCCAGCCCGTTGACGCTCATCGGCCCTTCGGGGCTGACGGATTACGTCCACGCGCTGTGCGACCTCGCGTGGCGGGGCCTGTGCACGGGCGGTCCCGAGCGGCTCATGCCGCTCGCCTTCGTCGAGGCGACCGCGGGACAGGAGACCGCCGTCGGCCCCCTCCGATTCGTCGCCTTCCCGATGGTCCACTTCGGGCTTCCGGCTCTGGGTTACCGCATCTCGTACCGAGGTCGGAAGATCGCCTATTCCGGCGACACCGGCCCCTGTCCGGGGCTCGATGCGCTCCTCGAGGGGGCCGACGTCGCGATCGTCGAGATGACCCACCCCCATCCGACGGAGGACGAGGGCCACCTCGATGCCGCGGACGTCGCCCGCTTGGCGGCACCGCTGGCGGCGCGAGGCGCCAAGGTGCTGGCGACGCACATGACCGGAAGGCCGCGCCGGATTCCCGGGGTCACCTTCTGCAGGCCTGGGAGAACGTACCGCGTGTGAGAAGCGAGCTTCGACTCCGGCGTGCGCCGGCGGGCTCCCGCTCCGGCGTGCACCAGGCGGGCCGCTACCGCTCGTAGCAGTCGCGGCAGCGCGCCTCGTAGGAGCCCAGGCCGCCGACCTGGATCACGGGGCCGGTGGCGGACGCCGGCTTTCCGTCGATCAGGCGCTGGGACCGCGTTGCGGCGGCGCCGCACTTGACGCACACGGCGTGGAGCTTGTCGACCTGATCGGCGAGGGAGAGGAGCGTCGGCATGGGCCCGAACGGCTCTTCCGCGAATGTCAGGTCGAGTCCCGCGACGATGACCCGCTTTCCGAGCGCGACGAGCGTCTGGCACAGATCGGGGAGCTTGGCGGAGAAGAAGTTCCCCTCGTCGAAGGCGATCACCGCCGCCGCGTCGATCGCCGGCCGGCCGACGATCCGTTCGAGGGCGTCGAGGGATTCGTCCCCCGGCGCCAGCAGGTGCGCCGCGAACTCCCTCCCGTAGTGCGTCATGACCGCCGTCGTGCTGTAGCGGTCGTCGATCGTCGGTTTGAACAGGAGGATCGTTCCGCGAGCGATGCGGACCCGTTCGAGCCTTCGGATGAGCTCCTCCGTCTTCCCGGAGAACATGCACCCTGTGATCACTTCGAGCTGGCGCGTCTTCGTCGTCACGTCTCCCCCTCCTCGGACTGCGGCAACCAGTCCGTTCGGTACAACGACTCGATCGGTTCCCGGCCGCCGATGATTCCGTTCTCCGCGAGGAACGTCTGCAGGACGTCCCAGATCTCGGCGTCGTCGTGCCGAGCCCCGTCCGCGTAGAGCGGAAGCGAAGCCGCGAACGCACGGCGGTCGAGGTCGTCATCGAGATCAGGGTTCGCACGCAGGAATGCGGCGAACGCGGCATCCGGATCGGCCCGTGTGGCGTCCACGGCGTCGGCCACGGCACGCAGCAGGGCGCGCACGGCGTCGGGCCGTTCGGCTACCAGGTCCGGGTGAACGGCGAACAGCAGCTCGTAGGTTTCCGGGACGCAGTACGCCTCCTGGGCGAAGAAGATCCCAGGCCGGCCGAGCAGGTCGATCTCGATCGGCTCGAAATTGCGGAACGCGCCGATCGCGTCGACGCTCCCGGCGAGCAGCGAGGCGACCGTGTTGAACCCGATCGGGATGAGCTGGACCGTGTTGGGACTCACGCCTGCGCAGCGAAGCATCGTTCGCCACAGCAGCGGCTCGAGCGGCTCGAGCGAGTACCCAATTCGTTTTCCCGCGAGGTCGGCGACCGAGGCGATCGGCCCCCCCGAGAGGGCGAGCAGTCCGCCCAAGCCTTGCCCGATGAGCGCCCCCACGGCGACGAGGGGCAGGCCCTCCGACCGCGCGATGAGGTAGTTCATCTGTGGCGTCAAGCAGACGTCCGCAGCGCGGGCCGCCGCGAGCTTCACCGGATCGCTCGGGTCGCCGGGGACGAGGATCTCGACGTCGAGCTCCGCCGCCAGCGCCTCGAGCGCGACGTAGAGGGGAACGTGGTTGGGATTGGGAAAGAAGTCGAGGCAGATGCGCAACGGGTCGGCCTGCACCGCCGCCGCAAGGCCGAGCAAGAACACCAGGGTGACGACCGACTTCGTCCGCAACGTTCCCCCTCTCACTCCGGCGGGCGATGGTGGATCGCCCAGTGCAGAACCCGACGCTCGATTATCCGGAACCCGGCGAACAGCGACAACCCGATGGTCGTCAGCATCAGAATCGCAGCGAAGACGAGGTCGACGCGCAGACGGGCGTTCGACTGCAGCATCAGGTAGCCGAGCCCGCGGCGCGCTCCTACCCACTCCCCGATGGTCGCCCCGACGACCGACAGCGTCGCCGCGACCTTCAGGCCGGAGAACAGCGACGGGAGAGCGGTTGGGAAAAGGAGCTTTCGGAGCATCTGCCCGGGGGACGCCCCCATCGTTCGGAAGAGGTCGATCCGATCCTGCGGGGTTGCGCAGAGCCCGTCGAGCGTGTTCACAGCGACGGGGAAGAATCCGATCAGCGCCGCGACCGCTACCTTCGGTCCCAGGCCGTAGCCGAGCCAGACGATCAAGAGTGGTGCGATCGCGAAGACAGGCATCATCTGCGACGCGATGAGGAACGGCTGCAGGGCCTGTCGCAGGGCCGTCGAAGAGTAGAGGAGGATGGCGAGTCCGAGGCCGCCGGCGCCGCCGAGGAGGAGTCCGAGAAGGATCTCCGCGAGGGTGACCCCGGCGTGGCCGAGGAGAAGCGGGAAGTGGCGGAAGAACGTCGCGACGACCCGTGTCGGAGCAGGCAGGATGTACGCCGGAACGGCGAACGCCCGCACGGCGATCTCCCACAGCGCGACCGCCGCGAGGAAGAGGAGGACCGGAAGAACGAAGCGCCGCGCCGTCATCCCATCCCTCCCAGGAGCACATCGAGAACCTCGGCGCGCCGCCGCATGAACGTAAGTTCCGTGCGTGACCGCGGTCGTGGAAGGTCGTTGAAGGTCCATTCCGTCTGCACGGCGGCCGGTCGCGCCGTCAGCGCGAGCAGGCGATCGGACACGTAGGCAGCCTCCTCCACGTCGTGCGTGACGAGGAGGACCGTCTTTCGAAGTCCGCTCCAGACAGTCAGGAGCCAGTCCTGGAGGGAGGCACGCGTCAGAGGGTCGAGCGCGCCGAGCGGCTCGTCGAGCAGGAGGATCGAGCGCCCGGAGAGGAACGTCCGCACCAGGGCAACCCGCTGACGCATCCCGCCTGAGAGCTGCCACGGGTAGCTCCTCTCGAATCCCGAGAGCCCGAATTGCTCGAAAAGTCGCGTGGCCTCCCCGAGGGCTCGACTTCTCGGAAGGCCGGCGATCTCCGAGGCGAGGACAGCATTGTCGATGGCGGTCCTCCATGGCAGCAGCGTTTCGTGCTGCGGAAGAAGCGCCGTGGCACCAAGGCGCGACCCGCGCGCACCACGGACGATCGTGCTTCCGGCGTCCGGCTCGAGGAGGCCGGCGATGATCCGCAGGAGCGTCGTCTTGCCGCACCCGGACGGACCGATGACGGTAACCCATTCCCCGTCCGACGCGCAGAGCGACACACGGTCGAGGACGTCGAGGCGAACGCCGCGAACGTCGAACGTCTTGCTGACCGACTCGACTCGAAGGACCGGCGGTGACGTCATCGTTCTCTCCCCCTGCGCTGCGGTGCCAATCTCGATTGTAGCCACTCCAACCCCGTGTTGGCCCGCGGTGGGCCCCCGGCTATACTAACTGCCCCATGGGCGGCCCCACTCTCGAGCAAGCACCGGCCACAACGCGAACGGAGTCGTACTACGTCGCCCGACGTCGTGCCTATCGGCTTTTCCTCTACATCCTGATGCTCGCCGGCTGCGCCATCATGCTCCTTCCGTTCTTCTGGATGGTCACGACCTCGTTCAAGACGGAGCTTGAAGCCATGCGGATGCCGCCGCAGTGGATCCCGGGCACGTGGCTGTGGCAGAACTACCCGGACGCCCTGGCGCGCGCGCCGTTCGGCCGGTACTTCTTCAACAGCTTCTTCGTGTCGATCCTGTCGACGATCGGCGAGGTGTTCACGACCATCCTCGCGGCGTACGCGTTCGCGAAGATGCGATTCTTCGGGAAGGGTTTCCTGTTCGCGCTCTTGCTCGGCACGATGATGATCCCCGGCGAGATGCTGCTCATTCCGAATTACGTCACGCTCGTCCGGCTGAACTGGTTCGATCACTACCAGGGACTGATCATCCCTTGGCTGGCTTCGGTGTTCGGTATCTTCCTCCTGCGGCAGTTCTTCCGCTCTCTTCCCGATGAGCTGTGGGACTCGGCGCGCATCGACGGCTGCCGCCGCTTCCGATACCTGTGGACCGTGGTCGTGCCGCTCTCCAAGCCGGCGATCCTCACGGTGGCGCTTCTCAAGTTCCTGGGCAGCTGGAACGCGTACCAGTGGGTTCTGTTGATGACGAACAGCCAATCGATGCGAACCATCCCGGTCGGACTGACGATGTTCAGCTCGGACATCGGGACGGAGTACCAGCTCTTGATGGCGGCGTCCGTCGTGGCGATTCTGCCGATTCTGATTCTCTTCTTCTTCACGCAGAAGCAGTTCATCCAAGGGGTCGCTCGGACGGGGATCAAGTGATGATCCATAGCGGTAGGAGGCGGTCGGCCTTCGGAGAGACGACGCGTCGCATCGGAAGGCCGATCCGGCGGAAACACAATGCACCAAGGAGGGAACATGCTGCGTAGGATGATGTGGGTTGGGCTGGCTGCGCTGGTCGTCTTCGGGATGGCGACGATCGCGCAGGAGCCCGTGACGATTGAGTTCTGGCACGCGATGAGTTCGGGGCATCAACCGAACCTGCAGAAGCTCGTGGACGACTTCGTGGCGGAGTACCCGTACATCACGGTGACGCTCGTGTACCAGGGCGGCTACGGCACGCTCCAGGGCAAGGTCGACGCCGCCGTCGTGGCGGGCAACCTGCCGGCGATCGCGCAGGTGTACGAGAACTGGGTGACGCCGATTGAGTCCATCCTCTACCCGATCGGCAACTTCATGACCGACGAGGAGAAGGCGGACATCCTCGACGGACTCGTCGCGAGCAATACGTACAACGGTGTCCTGACGACGGTTCCGTTCAACAAGTCGATCATGGTCCTCTACTACAACAAGAGCCTTGTTGCCACCCCGCCGACCACGTGGGCGGAGTTCTACGAGATGGCGAAGGCCCTGACCGTCGACCTCGACGGCGACGGCAAGATCGACCGCTACGGCACGGCGTTCCGCCCGGCGGCGAACCCCGAGCAGTTCCTGATCTTCCTCGAGCAGGCGGGCGGTTCGATCCTGAACGCCGACTGGACCGAGGTCACGCTGAACAACGACGCCGGCCAGGCCGCCGCGCAGTTCGTCGGCAGCCTCATTCCGTACTCCTACGTCACCAGCGAGTACATGAGCGACCACATCAAGGACGCGGCGATGTTCGTCGATACGTCGGCCGGCATCGGCTACAACGTCAAGGCCGCGACGAATGCCGGATTCGAGCTTGGCGTCGCGACACTGCCCGCCGGCCCGGCGAACTACAACTCGATGATCCAGGGCACGAACCTTGCTGTGTTCGACACGCCGAACCTCACGCAGGCGCAGAAGGACGCGGCCGTCCTCTTGGCCCGCTTCCTCCTCCGCGCCGAGAACACCGTGTTCTGGGCCGAGAAGAGTGGGTATCAGCCGGTCACGAAGTCGGCGTACAACACCGAAGAGTGGCTGGACTACGTCAGCTCGCACGACTACCAGGTTCCGATGTCGGAGCAGATGCTGAACGCGTTCGCGCAGATCCTCCACCCGAACTACGGCGACATGCGCAACGTCCTGTCGACCGGGTTCGAGGAGATCATGCGGTCGGTCGTCCCGCCGCTCGAGGGACTCGAGAACATGGCGGCGGAGATCGAGGCGCTCTTGGAGTAGGAGTTACCGTTGCGGAAGGGGTTCTTCAGAGCCCCTTCCGCCTCACCTTCTTTTGGGAGGAAGACGACGAGGTCGAGCGGGATGAAAAAGAGACTCGAAGCGAGGAAGAAGGGCGGTCTCCGTCCGGCGGAGAGGGCGATCCGTCCCCTTCG